>NZ_JAKUDH010000012.1:0-173423 GCF_031570495.1 Pseudomonas sp. JL2 | reverse complement strand
GGATAGGTCAGAAGGTGTAAACCTTATTCAGGACGAGACACGGGCGAAAAAAAAGGCCAACGCATATGCGTTGGCCTTTTTCGTTGGGGCAGGGTGGCTGTGGATCAGAAATCCAGGTTAGACACCGCCAACGCATTGCTCTCGATGAAGTCACGACGAGGCTCGACCGCATCACCCATCAGGGTGTTGAAGATCTGGTCCGCGCCAATGGCGTCTTCGATGGTGACTTTCAGCATCCGGCGCGAGCCTGGGTCCATGGTGGTTTCCCACAGCTGGTCCGGGTTCATTTCACCCAGACCTTTATAGCGCTGGATGGTGTGGCGCTTGGTGCTTTCGGCCATCAGCCACTCAAGGGCTTCCTTGAACTCGGTAACGGCTTTCTTGCGCTCACCACGCTGGATGTACGCGCCTTCGTCCAGCAGGGTGCTCAGTTGCGCGCCCAGGGAGACGACAGTCTTGTAGTCGTTGCTGCCGAAGAAGTCGCGGTTGAAGGTGACGTAGTTCGACAGGCCGTGGGAGATCAGTTCGACCTCTGGCAGCCAGACGTTACGTTCACGGTCTTCACGCAGGCTGGCTTTGTACACCAGGCCAGACTTCTCTACGGTGCGCAGACGAACTTCGTACTGGGCCAGCCAATCCTGCATTGCAGCGTGATCGGAGAGCTGTTCCATGCTGACAGCCGGCAGGTAGATGAAGTGCTCGGTCAGCTCCTGTGGGTACAGGCGCGACAGGCGCTTGAGAGTCTTCATCACCAGGCGGAAGTCGTTGACCAGGCGCTCAAGGGCTTCGCCGGAAATGCCTGGGGCCTCTTCGTTCAGGTGCAGGCTCGCATCTTCCAGGGCCGACTGCGTCATGTACTCTTCCATGGCGTCGTCGTCTTTGATGTATTGCTCTTGCTTGCCTTTCTTGACCTTGTACAGCGGAGGCTGGGCGATATAGATGTAGCCGCGCTCGATCAGCTCCGGCAACTGACGGAAGAAGAACGTCAGCAACAGGGTGCGGATGTGCGAACCGTCGACGTCGGCGTCGGTCATGATGATGATGTTGTGATAACGCAGCTTGTCGATGTTGTACTCATCGCGGCCGATGCCACAGCCCAGCGCAGTGATGAGCGTGCCGACTTCCTGGGAGGAGATCATCTTGTCGAAGCGCGCCTTCTCGACGTTCAGGATCTTGCCCTTGAGCGGCAGGATGGCCTGGGTGCGGCGGTTGCGGCCTTGCTTGGCGGAACCGCCAGCAGAGTCACCTTCCACGAGGTACAGTTCGGACAAGGCAGGGTCTTTTTCCTGGCAGTCGGCCAGCTTGCCCGGCAAACCGGCGATGTCCAGCGCGCCTTTGCGGCGGGTCATCTCACGAGCCTTGCGCGCTGCTTCACGGGCACGGGCGGCGTCGATCATCTTGCCGACCACCAGCTTGGCTTCGTTGGGGTTTTCCAGCAGGAAGTCGGAGAAGTATTTGCCCATTTCCTGTTCGACCGCAGTCTTCACTTCGGAAGAAACCAGCTTGTCCTTGGTCTGGGAACTGAACTTCGGATCCGGCACTTTCACCGAAATGATCGCCGTCAGGCCTTCACGGGCATCGTCACCGGTGGTGGCGACTTTATGCTTCTTCGCCAGACCTTCCTGTTCGATGTAGTTGTTCAGGTTACGGGTCAGCGCCGAACGGAAACCCACCAGGTGAGTACCGCCATCGCGCTGTGGAATGTTGTTGGTGAAGCACAACAGGTTCTCGTTGAAGCTGTCGTTCCACTGCAGGGCGATTTCCACGCCGATGCCATCTTCGCGCTGGACGTTGAAGTGGAACACCTGGTTGACCGCAGTCTTGTTGGTGTTCAGGTATTCAACGAATGCACGCAGGCCCCCTTCGTACTTGAACAGCTCTTCCTTGCCGCTGCGCTCGTCCTTGAGGACGATACCGACACCGGAGTTGAGAAAGGACAGTTCACGAATCCGCTTGGCCAGGATGTCCCAGCTGAAGTGGATGTTCTTGAAGGTTTCGCTGGAAGCCTTGAAGTGAATCTGGGTGCCGGTGGTTTCGCTGTCACCCACGATCGCCATTGGCGCCTGAGGCACACCGTGGACGTAGGTTTGTTCCCAGATCTTGCCACTGCGGCGAACGGTAAGAACAAGCTCTTCGGACAGTGCGTTCACGACCGATACACCTACGCCGTGCAGACCGCCGGAAACCTTGTAGGAGTTGTCATCGAACTTACCGCCGGCGTGCAGCACGGTCATGATGACCTCGGCTGCGGAAACGCCTTCTTCCTTGTGTACGTCTACCGGGATGCCACGACCGTTGTCACGAACAGTGATGGACTCATCCGGGTGGATGATGATGCTGATGTCATCGCAATGACCGGCGAGGGCTTCGTCGATGGAGTTGTCGACCACCTCGAACACCATGTGGTGCAGACCGCTGCCATCGTCGGTGTCACCAATGTACATACCGGGACGTTTGCGTACGGCATCCAGGCCTTTCAGCACTTTAATGCTCGTTGAGTCGTACGTATTTTCTTCGCTCAATGCCTTCACTCCCGATGGTCGTGGGTCTGGGTGATACGGCCCTGTTCCACGTGGAACAGAGCGACTGGCGTTTCCGTCTGCCAGCCTTCCCTCAATAATTCGTGATCTACACAGGTGATAAAAACCTGGCAGCGTAAGTCTTCCAGCAAGCGGCAAAGTGCGCGGCGGTGGGCTTCGTCCAATTCGGACGGCAAGTCATCCACCAGATAAATACACTGACCGCGTCGAGCCTGGCTGACCAAATGGCCCTGGGCAATACGCAAGGCACACACCACCAACTTCTGCTGCCCCCGGGACAAGATGTCCGCGGCATTATGTGCGCCCAATCTAAGGCGCAAGTCAGCGCGTTGCGGTCCAGCCTGGGTATGGCCCATCTGCTGGTCCCGCTGCAGCGAGCCAGCCAGTACGGTGCTCAGTTCCCGGTCCTTGTCCCAGCCTCGGTAATAGCTGAGCGTCAGGCCCTCAAGCTCAACCAGTTCGCTCAAGGTCTGCTCGAAGACCGGTTTCAAGGCTTTGATGTAAGCGCGGCGGTATTCATCTATTTCAGCGCTGGCCTGGCACAGTTCCCTGTCCCAAACCGCTTGCGAAACGGCGTCAAGTGTACCATGCCGCAGCCAGGAATTTCGCTGGCGCAGCGCCTTCTGCAAGCGCTGCCAAGTGGCCATGAACCGCGGTTCCACGTGGAACACGCCCCAGTCGAGAAACTGTCGACGAATCTTCGGCGCGCCTTCCAGCAAACGGAAACTGTCCGGGTTGATCAACTGCAACGGCAGGATCTCCGCCAGTTGCGCGGCGCTGCGGGCATTCTGCCCATCGATGCGGATCTGGAATTCGCCTTGCCGGTCCCGTGATATCCCCAAGGCACTGTGACCGCCTTGCGCCAACTCCACCTGTCCGAACACGGTGCAGGCCAACTGATCGTATTGGATAACCGGTAACAGACGGGTGCTACGAAACGAACGAGCAAGCCCCAGCAGGTGAACAGCTTCCAGAACGCTGGTTTTGCCGCTGCCGTTAGCGCCGTAAAGGATATTGATGCGGGGGGAAGGGGAGAAGGTCACCGGGTGCAGATTGCGCACCGCGGTGACCGAGACGCGACTTAAGGACATCTAGCTGATTACAGACGCATCGGCATGACAACGTAGGCCGAGTCGTCGTTATCGGATTCCTGCACCAGCGCACTGCTGTTGGAGTCCGACAGGATCAGACGCACTTGCTCAGTGGTCATCACGCCCAGTACGTCGAGCAGGTAGCTGACGTTGAAGCCGATTTCCAGAGAGCCGCCGTTGTATTCAACGCCCACTTCTTCTTCCGCCTCTTCCTGCTCCGGGTTGTTCGCCTGGATTTTCAGCTGACCGTTGGCCAATTGCAGACGAATGCCGCGGTACTTCTCATTGGACAGGATCGCGGTACGGCTGAACGCCTCGCGCAGCGCCTGGCGGTCACCCAAGACCAGTTTGTCGCCGCCTTTGGGCAGCACGCGCTCGTAGTCAGGGAACTTGCCATCGACCAGCTTCGAGGTGAAGGTGAACTCACCCGTGGTGGCGCGGATATGGTGCTGGCCCAACACGATACTGACATTGCCGTCCGGCTCGGTCAGCAGGCGCGCGAGCTCCAGGATACCTTTGCGCGGAACGATGACTTGGTGGCGGTCTGGCTGACCGATATCGGCCTGCATCGAGCACATGGCCAGACGGTGACCGTCGGTGGCGACGGCGCGGATGATACCGGCGGACACTTCCAGGAGCATGCCGTTGAGGTAGTAACGCACGTCCTGCTGCGCCATGGCGAAGCTGGTGCGTTCGATCAAACGGCGCAATTTGCTTTGCTCGAGGCTGCAGGTCAGCGAGCCTGGGCCTTCTTCCACCGTCGGGAAGTCGTTGGCCGGCAGCGTCGACAAGGTGAAACGGCTGCGACCGGCCTTGACCACGAGCTTCTGCTCATCGACCTTGATGTCGATCAGCGCATCGTTGGGCAGGCTTTTGCAGATGTCCATCAGCTTGCGCGCCGGCACGGTGATGGAACCTGGATCGGCCGGTTCCTCAAGCTGTACACGACCGACCAGCTCGACTTCCAGGTCGGTACCGGTCAGCGACAATTGCTGGCCTTCGACAACCAGCAGCACGTTGGAAAGTACCGGCAAGGTCTGGCGGCGTTCGACGACGCCTGCGACCAGTTGCAGGGGTTTCAACAGGGCTTCGCGTTGAATGGTGAAATGCATGGTCTAGTCCCTTGCCTTAATAAGCTGCGCTGGTGGTCATCAAGTGGTCAGTGTTCGCAGCAGGTTCTTGTAGTCCTCGCGGATGTCCGCGTCGGATTCCTTAAGTTCGTTGATCTTACGACAGGCGTGCAACACCGTGGTGTGGTCGCGTCCGCCAAACACATCGCCAATTTCCGGCAGACTGTGGTTGGTCAGCTCCTTGGACAAGGCCATCGCCACCTGACGCGGGCGAGCCACCGAACGCGATCGGCGTTTGGACAGCAGGTCGGATATCTTGATTTTGTAGTATTCAGCGACAGTGCGCTGAATGTTATCCACAGAAACCAGCTTGTCCTGGAGCGCTAACAAATCCTTCAAGGACTCGCGAATCAACTCGATGGTGATGTCGCGGCCCATGAAGTGGGAATGAGCGATGACCCGCTTAAGGGCGCCTTCGAGCTCACGGACGTTCGAGCGGATACGCTGGGCAATGAAGAATGCGGCATCGTGAGGCAGTTCGACCTTGGCCTGATCAGCCTTCTTCATCAGGATCGCCACCCGGGTTTCCAGCTCCGGCGGCTCGACGGCAACCGTCAGGCCCCAGCCAAAACGCGACTTGAGACGTTCTTCCAGACCTTCGATTTCTTTCGGGTAGCGGTCACTGGTAAGAATGACCTGCTGCCCGCCTTCAAGCAATGCGTTGAAGGTGTGGAAAAACTCTTCCTGGGAACGCTCCTTGCGGGCGAAGAACTGAATATCGTCGATCAGCAAGGCGTCCACCGAACGGTAGAAGCGCTTGAACTCATTGATCGCGTTCAGCTGCAGCGCCTTGACCATGTCGGCCACGAAACGCTCGGAATGCAGGTACACGACCTTGGCATTCGGGTTCTTCTTTAATAGGTGGTTACCCACCGCGTGCATCAAGTGGGTTTTACCCAAGCCTACGCCACCATAAAGGAAGAGCGGGTTGTAGCCATGCTTGGGGTTGTCCGCGACCTGCCAGGCTGCCGCTCGCGCCAGTTGGTTGGACTTGCCCTCAACGAAGTTCTCGAAGGTAAAGGTGCGGTTCAGGTAACTGGTGTGCTTGAGCGCGCCTTCGACCTGGACGGTGCGCTGTTCGGCGCGTACCGGAGCTTGTTGGGAGCTGGCGCCGGCCATTGGGTCGAAGCTGTCCCGCGAGGGCTCTTCGCTGACCTCGGCCACTTTTTGTGCATTACGCTTGCTCGGTGCCGGCGTGGGGGCCGGTGCGGCATGGTTAACCGGCGCCGCGACAGCCTGGGCCTGGGAGGCCGCAGCGGCCAACGGGGCGTTGGGGGCGGCGCGCGGCGCAGAGCTGCGTTTGCTGCCTATTAATAAGGACAGCGCAGGCGCCATGCCATTGCCATGCTCATCGAGCAGTTCCATGACCCGTCCCAGGTACTTTTCGTTGACCCAGTCAAGAACGAAACGGTTCGGTGCATAGACGCGCAACTCGTCGCCTTCGGCTTCGACCTGTAGCGGACGGATCCAAGTGTTGAATTGTTGGGCAGGCAGCTCATCGCGCAAAAGCTCCACGCACTGCTGCCAAAGTTCCACTGACACGGATATCCCCTAAGTTGAAAGCCGGTGAGGCAAAAACAAGCGGCCATTGTAGCGAGCGGACGCCCACTTATCCACATGCAGGTTGCTCATCCACCATGATTTATCAATGCCTTAACAACGAGCAAGACGACAGGCGGTCGGTGGATAAGCTCTGTGGATAACCGCCCGTGAGGTCGTTGCACAAGTGGGGGTTGAAGTCGGTGGATAACCTCCCTGTGGATAAGTAGCCATTCCACACACAGCTTATCCGACAGCGCAGCACAGGCTGAACACCGCTTTCCCCTGTAGTTGTCATTCTCTGTACATGGCGGACTACAAGGCCTAGGGATGGTTATCCACAGATAGGTGCCAGCCTTGCTTTTATAAGCTTTACAGAAAAGCTTTAAATAATTCCCTTCTTTTTATTTCTATATCTGGAGTCCTGCGATGAAGCCGCTATCCAGGCGCGATATCTATTTGAAGTAAACGCTGGTTGGAAATTGACCTAGAGGCTTGCTTTCTCTAGAATCCCCGGTCTCTTAAAACGGGGGCCATTCCGGCCCGTTGTGGACGAACCCAGGTAACACGACATGAAACGTACTTTCCAACCAAGCACTATCAAACGCGCTCGTACCCACGGTTTCCGTGCTCGCATGGCTACCAAGAACGGTCGTGCCGTCCTGTCGCGTCGTCGCGCCAAAGGTCGTGCGCGTCTGGCAGTTTGATAATCCGGCACTGGAGGTGAGTCAGGACTTCAGTCGGGAAAAGCGTCTGCTTACACCCCGGCATTTCAAGGCAGTCTTTGACTCCCCTACCGGCAAGGTTCCGGGGAAAAATCTCCTGCTCCTTGCGCGCAGCAACGATCTTGATCACCCCCGACTAGGGCTGGTTATCGGGAAAAAGAGCGTCAAGCTCTCCGTTCAGCGCAATCGCCTCAAACGTCTGATGCGCGAATCGTTTCGCCTGAACCAGGATTCTCTGGTCGGTTGGGACATTGTTATCGTCGCGCGCAAAGGTTTGGGTGACGTAGAAAACCCCGAATTGATTCAGCATTTCGGCAAACTCTGGAAGCGCTTGGCTCGTAACAAGCCAGCACCGCCAGCAGTCAACACCGAAACTGTAGGGGTAGACAGTCCCGATGCGTAAACTGGCACTCGTTCCGATCCAGTTTTATCGCTACGCCATTAGTCCCCTGATGGCCAGTCACTGTCGTTTCTACCCCAGTTGTTCTTGCTACGCGTATGAAGCCATAGAAAATCATGGCCTTCTGCGCGGTGGCTGGCTGACCTTTCGTCGTTTAGGTCGCTGTCATCCGTGGAATCCCGGCGGTTATGACCCGGTTCCGCCTATCCCTACCTCCCGTTCTTCTTCGATGGCCGAGTAATCATGGATATCAAACGCACGATCCTGATCGTCGCCCTGGCAATCGTGTCCTACGTAATGGTTCTTAAATGGAACCAGGACTATGGCCAGGCTGCCCTGCCGACTCAGAATGTTGCAGCCAGCAATACCGCACCGAGCTTGCCGGACACCACGACTGGCAATAGCACCGCCAGCAATGACGACATCCCCCGCGCGGCAAACGATACCACTGCTCCTGCCGAAGCCCCTGTGGCTGCAAGCAAGGATCTGATCCAGATCAAGACTGACGTGCTTGAGCTGGCAATCGATCCACAAGGTGGTGACGTCGCTCAGTTGAAGCTGCCGTTGTATCCGCGCCGCCAGGACCATCCGGAAATTCCATTCCAGTTGTTCGATAACGGCAATGAGCGGACCTATCTGGCCCAAAGTGGTCTGATCGGCACCAACGGCCCGGATGCAAACCCGGCCGGCCGGCCGGTTTACTCCTCCGAGAAGAAGACTTATCAACTGGCTGACGGTCAGGACCAGTTGGTCGTGGACCTGAAGTTCAGCAAGGACGGCGTCAATTACATCAAGCGTTTCACTTTGAAACGTGGCCTGTATGACGTGACTGTTTCCTATCTGATCGACAACCAGAGCGCACAGCCCTGGTCTGGTGCGATGTTCGCGCAGCTCAAGCGTGACGCCAGCGATGATCCTTCCTCCAGCACCGCCACCGGTACCGCGACTTACCTGGGCGCTGCCCTGTGGACAAGTTCGGAGCCGTACAAGAAAGTGTCCATGAAAGACATGGACAAGGCGCAGCTCAAGGAAACCGTACAAGGTGGCTGGGTTGCCTGGTTGCAGCACTATTTTGTAACCGCCTGGATCCCGCAGAAAGGCGAGAACAACGTCGTCCAGACGCGTAAAGACAGCAAAGGCAACTACATCGTCGGTTATACCGGCCCGGCATTGACCGCTGCACCAGGTGCAAAAGTCGAGACCAGCGCGATTCTGTATGCCGGTCCAAAAAGCCAAGCGGTGTTGAAAGAGTTGTCCCCAGGTCTGGAACTGACCGTGGACTACGGGTTCCTGTGGTTCATTGCCCAGCCAATCTTCTGGCTGCTGCAACATATCCACAGCATCGTCGGTAACTGGGGCTGGTCGATCATCTTCCTGACCATGCTGATCAAGGGGATCTTCTTCCCATTGTCGGCAGCCAGCTACAAATCCATGGCTCGCATGCGCGCAGTGGCACCGAAACTGGCCGCCCTGAAAGAACAACATGGCGATGACCGGCAGAAAATGTCCCAGGCCATGATGGAGCTGTACAAGAAAGAGAAGATCAACCCGTTGGGTGGTTGCTTGCCGATTCTTGTCCAAATGCCTGTGTTCCTGGCGCTGTACTGGGTGCTGCTGGAAAGCGTCGAGATGCGCCAGGCACCGTTCATGCTGTGGATTACCGACCTGTCGATCAAGGATCCGTTCTTCATCCTGCCGATCATCATGGGCGCGACCATGTTCATTCAGCAGCAGCTGAACCCAACGCCTCCGGACCCTATGCAGGCGAAGGTCATGAAGATGATGCCGATCATCTTCACCTTCTTCTTCCTGTGGTTCCCTGCGGGCCTGGTGCTGTACTGGGTTGTGAACAACGTGTTGTCGATTACCCAGCAGTGGTACATCACGCGTAAGATCGAAGCGGCTACGAAAAAAGCCGAGGCGTAACTTGCTCTGTGGATAACCACACAAAACGCCCCCTAGTGGGGCGTTTTGCTATCTGCCACTTTTGTCTGGATACCGGTTTATGAGCGCACCTCGTGAAACCATCGCCGCCGTTGCCACTGCCCAAGGTCGCGGCGGAGTCGGCATCGTCCGTATTTCGGGACCGTTGGCCAGCGTCGCGGCAAAGGCCATCAGCGGTCGAGAACTCAAACCGCGGTTTGCTCACTACGGCCCTTTTTTCAGTGATGACCAGCAGGTGCTCGATGAAGGCCTGGCTTTGTATTTTCCTGGTCCCAACTCGTTCACCGGCGAAGATGTGCTGGAACTGCAAGGCCATGGTGGTCCGATCGTCCTGGACATGTTGCTCAAGCGTTGCCTCGAACTGGGGTGTCGTCTTGCGCGACCAGGCGAGTTCAGCGAACGCGCATTCCTCAATGACAAGCTCGACCTGGCCCAGGCCGAAGCCATTGCTGATCTGATCGAAGCCAGTTCCGCACAGGCCGCGCGCAATGCCTTGCGATCCCTGCAGGGCGCTTTTTCCCAGCGTGTGCATAACCTCACCGAGCAACTGATCGGCCTGCGGATCTACGTCGAGGCCGCGATCGACTTTCCCGAGGAAGAGATCGACTTTCTCGCCGATGGTCACGTGCTCAGCATGCTCGACAAGGTCCGCGATGAGTTATCCACAGTACTGCGCGAAGCCGGGCAGGGTGCTTTGTTGCGCGATGGGATGACGGTGGTGATCGCCGGAAGGCCAAATGCCGGCAAATCCAGCCTCCTCAACGCCTTGGCAGGCCGTGAGGCCGCGATTGTTACCGAGATCGCCGGCACCACCCGGGATATTCTGCGCGAACATATCCACATCGATGGTATGCCCCTGCATGTGGTCGACACGGCCGGCCTGCGGGATACCGACGACCATGTGGAAAAAATCGGCGTGGAGCGTGCGCTCAAAGCCATCGGCGAGGCTGACCGCGTGTTGTTGGTGGTCGATGCCACGGCCCCGGAAGCGGATGATCCTTTCGCTTTGTGGCCAGAGTTTCTGGAAACCCGGCCTGACCCTTCGAAAGTCACGCTGATTCGAAACAAGGCCGACCTGACCGGGGAACCCGTGACCCTGGAGGTCAGCGCTGATGGCCACGTCACCATTAGCCTCAGTGCGAAATCCGCGGATATGGGACTGGAGTTGCTGCGCGAACATTTAAAGGCCTGCATGGGTTACGAGCAGACTTCGGAAAGCAGCTTCAGCGCCCGTCGTCGGCACCTTGAGGCGCTGCGCCATGCCAGCGCGGCGCTTGAGCACGGTCGCGCGCAACTGACCCTTGCCGGAGCCGGTGAGCTACTGGCCGAAGATTTACGTCAGGCCCAGCAAGCTCTCGGGGAAATTACCGGGGCCTTCAGCTCTGATGACCTGCTTGGTCGAATCTTCTCCAGCTTCTGCATCGGTAAATAACCCATTCCTTAAGAACCCGGCTGCTATCGACCCTACAACGAGTCCATGCAGCCGGTTTTTTCCCTTTTCTGGAACGATTGCCCTGCATGGCGGCTTGCCTGTGGGCGGTGTCTGGATCAAAAGCCAGTTTTCCTGTGGATTAAGCCCTGTGAATAACTGGCCCTGAGCTCGGTTGATAAACCCCCTTCAAAACTGAAGATAACCCCCTCTGTGGATAACCACCCCATTCATCCACAGGCTTACACCGGTTATCCAAGCCCCTCAGCCGCACCTGACCACAGGGTTTTGAATCTCTGTACATATTGAATATAAAGGCCTTCAGAGCTTTATCCACAGAAGTGAGGCTCAGTAAGAATAAACATAAAAACAAAGGTTTTATAAATTTCTTTCTTTTTAATTTCTTTTACCTCGACTTCTCCACAGCTGGTTAAATTTTGTGCAAAGGGTTCTTTAGGAAAGGGGAAGTCCCTATACTTGCCGACCTGGCTCGAAAAACGCCCAAAGCCAGGCTCAAACCTATTTTCCGAATTACCTGAATTAAGCAGGCACGAGGTGCGTGGTGGATTTCCCTTCCCGTTTTGAAGTGATCGTCATCGGCGGCGGTCATGCCGGTACCGAGGCAGCACTTGCATCAGCACGCATGGGGGCTAAAACCCTGTTGCTGACGCATAACGTGGAAACCCTCGGCGCCATGAGCTGTAACCCCGCCATTGGTGGGATTGGCAAAAGCCATCTGGTCAAGGAAATCGATGCCCTCGGTGGCGCGATGGCCATGGCCACGGATAAAGGTGGCATTCAGTTTCGTGTATTGAACAGCCGTAAAGGCCCGGCCGTGCGGGCTACTCGTGCCCAGGCCGACCGTGTCCTGTACAAGGCCGCTGTCCGCGAAATCCTGGAAAACCAGCCGAACCTGTGGATATTTCAACAGGCAGCCGATGACCTGATCGTCGAGCAGGACCAGGCGCGTGGTGTTGTGACCCAGATGGGCCTGCGCTTCTTCGCTGATTCCGTGGTGCTGACCACCGGGACCTTCCTCGGTGGACTTATCCACATCGGCATGCAGAACTATTCCGGCGGTCGCGCAGGTGATCCACCCTCAATCGCACTGGCCCAGCGCCTGCGTGAGTTGCCGTTGCGTGTCGGTCGCCTGAAAACCGGTACGCCACCGCGCATCGATGGCCGCTCTGTGGATTTCTCGGTGATGACCGAGCAGCCGGGCGATACGCCGATTCCGGTCATGTCGTTCATGGGCTCCAAAGCGCAGCACCCGAAACAGGTGAGCTGCTGGATCACCCATACCAATGCCCGCACTCACGAAATCATTGCCGCCAACCTGGATCGCTCGCCCATGTATTCCGGCGTGATCGAAGGTATCGGCCCGCGTTATTGCCCATCGATCGAAGACAAGATCCATCGGTTTGCCGACAAGGAAAGCCATCAGGTCTTCATCGAACCCGAAGGCCTGACGACGCACGAGCTGTACCCGAACGGGATTTCCACTTCCCTGCCGTTCGACGTGCAACTGCAGATCGTCCAATCGATTCGCGGCATGGAAAACGCCCACATCGTTCGTCCGGGCTATGCCATCGAATACGATTACTTCGACCCGCGGGACCTGAAGTACAGCCTGGAAACCAAAGTCATCGGCGGCCTGTTCTTTGCCGGACAAATCAACGGCACCACCGGTTACGAAGAGGCCGGTGCCCAAGGCCTGCTGGCTGGTGCCAACGCAGCGCTGCGCGCCCAGGGCAAAGACGCCTGGTGCCCGCGCCGCGATGAGGCGTATATCGGTGTGCTTGTGGATGATTTGATTACGCTGGGTACCCAGGAACCGTATCGGATGTTCACCTCCCGTGCCGAATATCGTCTGATCCTGCGTGAAGACAACGCTGACCTGCGCCTGACCGAGAAAGGTCGCGAGCTGGGGCTGGTCGATGACGTTCGCTGGGCCGCGTTCTGCAAGAAACGCGAGAGTATCGAGCTGGAAGAACAGCGCCTGAAAAGCACTTGGGTTCGTCCTGGTACCGAGCAGGGCGATGCCATCGCGACCAAATTCGGCACACCGCTGACCCACGAATACAACTTGCTCAACTTGTTGAGCCGCCCGGAAATCGATTATGCCGGGCTGGTGGAAGTGACCGGTCAGGGTGCGGAAGATCCGCAGGTGGCCGAGCAGGTCGAGATCAAGACCAAATACGCCGGTTACATCGACCGTCAGCAAGACGAGATCGCCCGTCTGCGCGCCAGTGAAGACACCAAACTGCCTGTGGATATCGATTACACCGGCATTTCCGGGTTGTCGAAGGAAATCCAGAGCAAGCTCGGTGCAACTCGTCCCGAGACCCTGGGCCAGGCTTCGCGCATTCCCGGTGTGACCCCGGCGGCCATTTCCCTGTTGATGATTCATTTGAAAAAACGCGGCGCGGGCCGTCAGTTGGAGCAAAGCGCTTGAGTTCGATGGTCACCTCGCAACACGCCGAAGAGTTATCCACAGGTGCCCGTCAGCTCGGCGTCAGCCTGACCGAAGCCCAGCACGCGCAGTTGCTGGGCTATCTGGCCCTGTTGATCAAATGGAACAAGGCCTACAACCTGACTGCGGTGCGCGATCCGGATGAAATGGTCTCGCGGCATCTGCTCGACAGCCTCAGCGTCATGTCCTTCATCGAAGACGGCCGCTGGCTCGATGTCGGCAGTGGCGGGGGCATGCCGGGTATCCCGCTGGCGATCCTGTTTCCTGGCTCGCAAGTGACCTGCCTGGACAGCAACGGCAAGAAAACCCGCTTCCTGACCCAGGTCAAACTCGAACTCAAACTGGATAACCTGCAAGTTATCCACAGCCGCGTCGAAGCGTTCCAGCCTGTCCAGCCTTTCAACGGGATCATCTCCCGGGCGTTCAGCAGCATGGAAAACTTCAGCAACTGGACTCGCCACCTGGGCGATGCCGATACGCGCTGGCTGGCAATGAAGGGCGTTCATCCGGCCGATGAGCTGGTAGCATTGCCGGCAGACTTCCACCTCGATAGCGAACACGCCCTGGCCGTACCCGGTTGCCAAGGCCAACGCCATCTGCTGATACTGCGCCGCACGGCATGATTGGGAATACAAGCAACAATGGCTAAGGTATTCGCGATAGCGAACCAGAAGGGTGGTGTGGGTAAAACCACCACCTGCATCAACCTCGCAGCATCCCTGGTCGCGACCAAGCGCCGGGTGTTGCTGATCGATCTCGATCCACAGGGCAACGCCACCATGGGTAGCGGTGTGGATAAACATGGCCTGGAAAACTCCATTTACGATGTCCTGATCGGCGAATGCGATCTGGGCCAGGCCATGCATTTCTCCGAACACGGCGGTTATCAACTGCTGCCGGCCAACCGTGACCTGACGGCGGCCGAAGTGGTTCTGCTGGAAATGCAGATGAAGGAAAGCCGCCTGCGCAGCGCCTTGGCGCCGATTCGGGAAAATTACGATTACATCCTGATCGACTGCCCACCGTCGCTTTCGATGCTGACTCTCAACGCCCTGGTGGCCGCTGATGGGGTGATTATCCCCATGCAGTGCGAGTACTTCGCCCTCGAAGGGTTGAGCGACCTTGTGGATAACATCAAGCGCATTGCCGAACTGCTGAACCCGGAGCTGAAAGTCGAGGGCCTGCTGCGGACCATGTATGACCCGCGCCTGAGCCTGATGAACGACGTATCGGCCCAGCTCAAGGAACACTTCGGCGAGCAGCTCTACGATACGGTCATTCCGCGTAACATCCGTTTGGCCGAAGCGCCGAGCTACGGCATGCCGGCCCTGGCCTACGACAAACAATCCCGAGGCGCGCTGGCCTACCTTGCCCTGGCGGGCGAGATGGTTCGCCGCCAGCGCCGAAACCCACGCACCGCTGCTGCCCAGCCAACTTAAGGAAACCCCATGGCCGTCAAGAAACGAGGTCTCGGACGTGGACTGGATGCACTGCTCAGTGGCCCCACTGTCAGTTCGCTGGAAGAGCAGGCCGTACAAGTCGATCAGCGCGAGCTGCAACACTTGCCCCTGGACCTGATCCAGCGCGGCAAGTATCAGCCGCGTCGGGACATGGATCCGCAGGCACTGGAAGAGCTGGCCCAGTCGATCAAGAGCCAGGGCGTGATGCAGCCGATCGTGGTTCGGCCGATCGCCAACGGGCGCTTCGAGATCATCGCCGGCGAACGCCGCTGGCGTGCCAGCCAGCAGGCGGGTCAGGAAACCATTCCGGCGATGGTCCGCGATGTACCGGATGAAACCGCCATCGCCATGGCGCTGATCGAGAATATCCAGCGCGAAGACCTCAACCCGATCGAAGAGGCTGTGGCCCTGCAGCGTTTGCAGCAGGAGTTCCAGTTGACTCAACAGCAGGTCGCCGAAGCGGTGGGCAAGTCCCGCGTGACCGTGGCCAACCTGTTGCGCCTGATTGCGTTGCCGGAAGTCATCAAGACCATGCTGTCCCATGGTGATCTGGAAATGGGGCATGCCCGGGCGTTGCTCGGTTTGCCGGAAAATCAACAGGTTGAAGGGGCGCGACATGTTGTCGCACGAGGCCTGACTGTGCGCCAAACCGAGGCACTGGTTCGTCAGTGGCTCAGTGGTAAACCGGCACCTGTCGAAGCACCGAAAACCGATCCGGATATCGCACGCCTGGAACAGCGCCTGGCCGAGCGCCTAGGCTCTGCGGTGCAGATTCGCCACGGCAAGAAGGGCAAAGGGCAATTGGTGATCGGTTATAACTCCCTCGATGAGCTGCAAGGTGTCCTTGCGCACATTCGCTGAAACAATTGCTCTTGTAGCGCGCAGTCGGAAATCACTACCTGGCAGTTGAATAGGGGCAGAACCGCCCCTATACTCTGCGCGCATTTTGTCGGCACAAATTATGCCAAGTTATTGAATTATGGCGGCCGATCATTGGAGAGCAAAAGCGATGGAAACACGCACGCCAAACCGCTTGCCGTTCCATCGTCTGGCTGTTTTCCCGGTGTTGATGACCCAATTCGTCGTTGTACTGATCGCTGCTTTGGCGCTCTGGCAATGGAAGGGAGTCGTCGCCGGATACTCAGGGCTTTGCGGAGGCCTGATAGCCTTGCTTCCCAATATTTATTTCGCTCACAGGGCATTTCGGTTTTCCGGCGCCCGAGCAGCCCAAGCCATCGTCCGGTCTTTTTATGCCGGTGAGGCGGGGAAACTGATTTTGACGGCAGTGCTGTTTGCATTGACGTTCGCAGGTGTGAAGCCACTGGCGCCGCTGGCTGTATTCAGCGTCTTCGTGCTGACCCAACTGGTTAGCTGGTTCGCTCCCCTGCTAATGAGAACAAGACTTTCGAGACCTTAGGGCGTTTGAGGCAACCATGGCAGAGACAACCGCTTCGGGCTATATCCAGCACCACTTGCAGAACCTGACCTTCGGGCAGCTACCCAATGGCGGCTGGGGCTTTGCTCACACCGCAGCAGAAGCCAAGGAAATGGGCTTCTGGGCCTTCCACGTCGATACGCTCGGCTGGTCGGTCGCACTGGGTCTGATCTTCGTGCTTCTTTTCCGCATGGCGGCGAAGAAGGCGACTTCCGGTCAGCCTGGTGCACTGCAGAACTTCGTTGAAGTATTGGTCGAATTCGTCGATGGCAGCGTGAAAGACAGCTTCCATGGCCGTAGCCCGGTGATCGCACCGCTGGCACTGACCATCTTCGTCTGGGTGTTCCTGATGAACGCCATCGACCTGGTACCGGTCGACTGGATTCCTCAGCTGGCCATCCTGATCTCCGGCGATTCGCACATCCCGTTCCGCGCCGTGTCGACTACCGACCCGAACGCGACCCTGGGCATGGCGTTCTCGGTTTTCGCACTGATCATTTTCTATAGCATCAAGGTCAAGGGCATCGGCGGCTTCATCGGCGAACTGACCCTGCACCCGTTCGGCAGCAAGAACATTCTCGTTCAGGCCCTGCTGATCCCGGTGAACTTCCTTCTGGAGTTCGTGACCCTGATCGCCAAACCGATCTCCCTGGCCCTGCGTCTGTTCGGCAACATGTATGCCGGCGAGCTGGTGTTCATCCTGATCGCCGTGATGTTCGGCAGCGGTCTGCTCTGGCTCAGCGGCCTGGGTGTAGTTCTGCAGTGGGCGTGGGCTGTGTTCCACATCCTGATCATCACCCTGCAGGCGTTCATCTTCATGATGCTGACCATCGTCTACCTGTCGATGGCGCACGAAGAAAACCATTAAGGCCAGTCTCGACTAGTCTGATGTCCTTCCCGGTCACACGGGAAGGGGCCCGAACGGGCTTGATGAAACGATTTGTTTTACCGCTTTAATCTAAAAAACCTAAACCATACGACGTAAAAGTCGGGAGGAAAGATGGAAACTGTAGTTGGTCTAACCGCTATCGCTGTTGCACTGTTGATCGGCCTGGGCGCACTGGGTACCGCAATTGGTTTCGGCCTGCTGGGCGGCAAGTTCCTGGAAGGCGCCGCGCGTCAGCCAGAAATGGTTCCAATGCTGCAAGTTAAAATGTTCATCGTGGCTGGTCTGCTCGACGCCGTGACCATGATCGGTGTTGGTATCGCTCTGTTCTTCACCTTTGCGAACCCGTTCGTTGGTCAAATCGCTGGCTAATTACTCGGATGTCTCGAGTAGATTGGTGTGATGGACAACGTAACTGCGAGGTGTTGGCGTGAACATTAATGCGACCCTGATTGGCCAGTCCGTTGCGTTCCTGATTTTTGTACTGTTCTGCATGAAGTTCGTATGGCCTCCGGTCATTGCGGCATTGCACGAACGTCAAAAGAAGATCGCGGATGGTCTGGACGCTGCCAGCCGTGCAGCTCGCGACCTGGAGTTGGCCCATGAGAAAGTGGGTCAGCAACTGCGCGAAGCGAAAGCTCAGGCAGCTGAAATCATCGAGCAAGCCAAGAAACGCGGTACCCAGATTGTCGACGAAGCCCGTGAACAGGCTCGCGTCGAAGCTGACCGTGTGAAGGCTCAGGCTCAAGCCGAGATCGAACAGGAACTGAACAGTGTCAAAGACGCCCTGCGTGCCCAAGTGGGTGCCCTGGCTGTTGGCGGTGCTTCGAAGATCCTGGGTGCCACAATCGATCAAAACGCGCACGCAGAGCTGGTAAACAAACTGGCTGCTGAAATTTAAGCGAGGGCGATCATGGCAGAACTGACCACGTTGGCCCGACCTTACGCTAAGGCGGCCTTCGAGCACGCTCAGGCCCACCAGCAACTGGCCAATTGGTCAGCCATGCTCGGCCTGGCAGCAGCGGTGTCGCAAGACGACACCATGCAGCGCGTGCTCAAGGCCCCGCGACTGACGAGCGCAGAAAAGGCCGCCACGTTCATTGACGTGTGCGGCGACAAGTTCGATGCCAAGGCACAGAATTTCATTCACGTCGTTGCCGAAAACGACCGTCTCCCGCTTCTGCCGGAGATCGCCGCATTGTTCGACCTGTACAAGGCTGAGCAAGAGAAGTCGGTAGACGTGGAAGTGACCAGTGCTTTTGCATTGAACCAAGAACAGCAAGACAAACTCGCCAAGGTTCTCAGTGCACGACTCAACCGGGAAGTGCGTCTGGACGTTACGGAAGACCCTGCCTTGATTGGTGGTGTCGTTATCCGCGCCGGTGACCTGGTTATCGATGGCTCGATTCGCGGCAAAATCGCGAAACTTGCCGAAGCATTGAAATCTTGAGTTTGAAGGGGCAGCAGAGCAATGCAGCAACTCAATCCTTCCGAAATAAGTGAAATTATCAAGGGCCGCATCGACAAGCTCGATGTGACCTCCCAAGCCCGTAACGAAGGCACTGTCGTCAGCGTATCTGACGGCATCGTGCGGATTCACGGTCTGGCCGACGTCATGTACGGCGAGATGATCGAGTTTCCGGGCGGCGTCTACGGTATGGCCCTCAACCTGGAGCAAGACTCTGTAGGTGCCGTGGTATTGGGCGCGTACACGTCTCTGGCTGAAGGCATGAGCGCCAAGTGCACCGGCCGCATCCTCGAAGTTCCGGTTGGTAAGGAACTGCTGGGTCGCGTAGTCGACGCACTGGGTAACCCAGTTGACGGCAAAGGTCCGCTGAACAACACCGAGACCGATGCGGTCGAGAAAGTTGCTCCAGGCGTGATCTGGCGTAAGTCGGTAGACCAGCCTGTACAGACTGGCTACAAGGCTGTCGATGCCATGATCCCTGTCGGCCGTGGCCAGCGTGAGCTGATCATCGGTGACCGTCAGATCGGTAAAACCGCTCTGGCGATTGACGCGATCATCAACCAGAAGAACAGCGGCATTTTCTGCGTCTACGTGGCAATTGGTCAGAAGCAATCGACCATCGCCAACGTGGTTCGCAAGCTGGAAGAAAACGGCGCCCTGGCCAACACGATCATCGTGGCTGCCAGTGCTTCGGAATCTCCTGCGCTGCAGTTCCTGGCACCGTACTCCGGTTGCACCATGGGCGAATACTTCCGCGACCGCGGTGAAGACGCGCTGATCGTTTATGACGATCTGTCCAAGCAGGCAGTGGCTTACCGCCAGATTTCCCTGCTGCTGCGCCGTCCACCAGGCCGTGAAGCTTACCCAGGCGACGTGTTCTATCTCCACTCCCGTCTGCTGGAGCGCGCATCCCGCGTTTCGGAAGAGTACGTAGAGAAGTTCACCAACGGCGCAGTGACCGGCAAAACCGGTTCCCTGACCGCACTGCCGATCATCGAAACCCAGGCTGGCGACGTTTCCGCGTTCGTTCCGACTAACGTGATTTCCATCACCGACGGTCAGATCTTCCTGGAATCGGCCATGTTCAACTCCGGGATCCGTCCTGCTGTGAACGCCGGTGTTTCGGTATCCCGTGTGGGTGGTGCCGCTCAGACCAAGATCATCAAGAAGCTCTCCGGTGGTATCCGTACCGCTCTGGCTCAGTACCGTGAACTGGCGGCATTCGCCCAATTCGCGTCTGACCTGGACGAAGCGACCCGTAAGCAACTTGAGCATGGTCAGCGCGTTACCGAGCTGATGAAGCAGAAGCAATACGCTCCGATGTCGATCGCTGACATGGCGTTGTCGCTGTATGCCGCTGAACGTGGGTTCCTGACTGACGTCGAAATCGCCAAGGTCGGCAGCTTTGAACAAGCGCTGATTGCTTACTTCAACCGCGATCACGCCGATTTGATGGCGAAGATCAACGTGAAGGGTGACTTCAATGACGAAATCGACGCTGGCATGAAAGCCGGTATCGAGAAGTTCAAGGCCACCCAAACCTGGTAAGCCGCAGCGGGAGTCGCAAGGCTCCCGCTTGCTAACCTGATAGGTGTTACATGGCAGGCGCAAAAGAGATTCGCAGTAAGATTGCGAGCATCAAAAGCACGCAAAAGATTACCAGCGCCATGGAAAAAGTGGCGGTCAGCAAAATGCGCAAGGCACAAATGCGCATGGCTGCTAGCCGTCCCTATGCGGAGCGCATCCGCCAGGTAATTGGTCATCTGGCCAACGCCAACCCGGAATATCGCCACCCGTTCATGATCGACCGCGCCATCAAGCGCGTCGGTTACGTTGTGGTGAGCAGTGACCGTGGTCTGTGCGGTGGCTTGAACACCAACCTGTTCAAGGCCCTGGTCAAGGACATGGCTGTAAACCGTGAACAAGGCGTCGAGATCGATCTGTGCGTGATTGGTAGCAAAGGTGCGGCTTTTTTCCGCAACTTCGGCGGTAACGTCGTCGCTGCTATCAGCCACCTGGGTGAAGAGCCGTCGATCAATGATCTGATCGGCAGCGTCAAGGTGATGCTGGATGCTTACCTGGAAGGCCGTATTGACCGCCTGTCCGTGGTATCCAACAAATTCATCAACACCATGACGCAACAGCCTACCGTGGAGCAGTTGATTCCACTGGTGGCGACCCCGGAACAGGAACTCAAGCACCACTGGGACTACCTCTACGAACCGGATGCCAAAGAGCTGCTTGACGGCTTGATGGTCCGCTACGTGGAATCGCAGGTTTACCAGGCGGTGGTCGAGAACAACGCAGCTGAACAAGCGGCGCGGATGATCGCGATGAAGAACGCTACCGACAACGCCGGTGATCTGATCAGTGATTTGCAACTGATCTACAACAAGGCGCGTCAGGCTGCGATCACCCAAGAGATCTCGGAAATCGTCGGCGGCGCTGCCGCGGTTTAACGGTTCAAATATTCAGAGGATCCAGCTATGAGTAGCGGACGTATCGTTCAAATCATCGGCGCCGTTATCGACGTGGAATTTCCACGCGACAGCGTACCGAGCATCTACAACGCGCTGAAAGTACAAGGCGCGGAAACCACTCTGGAAGTTCAGCAGCAGCTGGGCGACGGCGTGGTACGTACCATTGCGATGGGCTCCACCGAAGGCTTGAAGCGCGGTCTGGATGTTGTCGACTCTGGCGCAGCCATCTCCGTACCGGTCGGTAAAGCGACCCTGGGCCGGATCATGGACGTACTGGGCAACCCGATCGACGAAGCAGGTCCGATCGCCACCGAAGAGCGCTGGGGCATTCACCGTCCTGCGCCATCCTTCGCTGAACAGGCAGGCGGCAACGACCTGCTGGAAACCGGCATCAAGGTTATCGACCTGGTTTGCCCGTTCGCCAAGGGCGGTAAAGTCGGTCTGTTCGGTGGTGCCGGTGTGGGCAAGACCGTAAACATGATGGAACTGATCCGTAACATCGCCATCGAGCACAGCGGTTATTCCGTGTTCGCCGGTGTGGGTGAGCGTACTCGTGAGGGTAACGACTTCTACCACGAGATGAAGGACTCCAACGTTCTGGACAAAGTGGCACTGGTTTACGGTCAGATGAACGAGCCGCCGGGAAACCGTCTGCGCGTAGCCCTGACCGGCCTGACCATGGCCGAGAAGTTCCGTGACGAAGGTAACGACGTACTGTTGTTCGTCGACAACATCTACCGTTACACCCTGGCCGGTACTGAAGTATCCGCACTGCTGGGCCGTATGCCTTCGGCAGTAGGTTACCAGCCGACCCTGGCTGAAGAGATGGGCGTGCTGCAAGAGCGCATCACTTCGACCAAGGAAGGTTCGATCACCTCGATCCAGGCGGTATACGTACCGGCGGACGACTTGACCGACCCGTCGCCAGCGACCACCTTCGCCCACTTGGACGCGACCGTCGTTCTGTCCCGTGACATCGCTTCCCTGGGTATCTACCCAGCGGTAGACCCACTGGACTCGACTTCGCGTCAGCTGGACCCGAACGTGATCGGCCAGGAGCACTACGACACCGCTCGCGGCGTTCAGTACGTGCTGCAGCGTTACAAAGAGCTGAAGGACATCATTGCGATCCTGGGTATGGACGAGCTGTCGGAAACCGACAAGCAGTTGGTATCCCGCGCTCGTAAGATCCAGCGCTTCTTGTCGCAGCCGTTCTTCGTGGCTGAAGTCTTCACCGGTGCCTCGGGTAAATACGTTTCCCTGAAAGACACCATTGCTGGCTTCAAAGGCATCCTCAACGGTGACTACGACCACCTGCCAGAACAAGCGTTCTACATGGTCGGCGGCATCGAAGAAGCGATCGAGAAAGCCAAGAAACTGTAATCCCGGCGCCCGGCAACGGGCGCTAATTTAGGTTGAGGCAATCAGATGGCTATGACAGTCCATTGCGATATCGTCAGTGCGGAAGGGGAAATTTTCTCCGGTCTGGTCGAGATGGTGGTTGCGCATGGTGAGCTGGGCGATCTTGGTATCGCTCTGGGTCACGCACCGCTGATCACTAATCTGAAACCAGGTCCGATCCGCTTGATCAAGCAGGGCGGGGAATCCGAGGTGTATTACATCTCCGGTGGTTTCCTCGAGGTTCAGCCGAACATGGTCAAGGTCCTTGCCGACACCGTGCAACGTGCTGCCGACCTGGACGAAGCCTCCGCTCAGGAAGCCGTCAAGGCTGCTGAGAAGGCCTTGCATGAGCGCGGCGCCGAGTTCGATTACGGCTCTGCTGCTGCACGTCTGGCCGAGGCCGCAGCCCAGCTGCGCACCGTCCAGCAGATCCGCAAGAAGTTCGGCGGCTAAGCCGTCTGCTTTCTGTGTGATTGATTAAAAAGGGTAGCCTCGGCTACCCTTTTTTCTTTTTCCGACACTCATCATCTGGTCGCAGCCGCTGACCACCCAGGATTGGTAGCCAGTCATGTCTCTCGAAATCGTTATCCTCGCGGCGGGTCAAGGCACTCGCATGCGTTCGGCGCTGCCCAAGGTATTGCACCCGGTGGCCGGCAACTCCATGCTCGGTCATGTTATCCACAGCGCCCGGCAACTTGATCCACAGCGCATTCACGTGGTGATCGGCCACGGGGCGGATGCTGTGCGTGAGCGTTTGGCGGCGGATGACCTTAATTTTGTCCTGCAGGATAAACAACTGGGGACCGGCCACGCGGTGGCCCAGGCGGTGCCATTTATTACTGCCGATACGGTACTGATTCTCTACGGCGACGTGCCGCTGATCGAAGTCGATACCTTGCAGCGCCTGCTCAAGCATGCTGCTCCACAGCAATTGGGCCTGCTGACCGTCGAGCTGGATGACCCCACTGGTTACGGCCGCATTGTGCGCAACGCCGACGGCCAGGTGACAGCGATTGTCGAGCAAAAGGACGCCAACGAAGCCCAGCGCGCGATCACCGAAGGCAACACCGGCATTCTTGCCGTACCGGCTGAACGCCTGGGCGACTGGATGAGTCGTTTGTCGAACAACAATGCCCAGGGCGAGTACTACCTGACCGATGTGATTGCCATGGCTGTCAACGACGGGCTGGTGGTCGCCACTGAGCAGCCGCTGGATGCCATGGAAGTGCAGGGCGCCAACGATCGCCGGCAACTGGCCGAACTGGAGCGTCACTATCAATTGCGCGCCGCCCGCCGCCTGATGGCTCAGGGCGTGACCCTGCGCGACCCGGCCCGTTTCGATGTGCGCGGTGAAGTCAGCGTCGGCCGCGATGTGGTCATCGACATCAACGTTATCCTTGAAGGCAAGGTCATCATCGAAGACGACGTGGTTATCGGCCCGAACTGTGTGATCAAGGACAGCACCCTGCGAAAAGGCGTGGTGATCAAAGCCAACAGTCACCTCGATGGCGCCGTCATGGGCGAAGGCAGCGACGCGGGCCCATTTGCTCGCCTGCGTCCGGGTACTGTGCTGGAAGCCCGCGCCCATGTGGGTAACTTCGTCGAGCTCAAGAATGCCCACATGGGCGAAGGCGCCAAGGCCGGTCACCTGACCTATCTGGGTGACGCTGAAATCGGTGCACGCACCAACATTGGCGCCGGTACCATCACCTGCAATTACGACGGCGCCAATAAGTATCAGACGACTATTGGTGAGGACGTGTTCATCGGCTCCAATAATTCGCTGGTTGCACCGGTGACCATCGGTGATGGATCAAACACCGCAGCAGGTTCAACCATCAATCAGGATGTGGATAAGTCTCAACTGGCTGTGGCCCGTGCGCGGCAGCGCAACATCGATGGCTGGAAGCGTCCGGTAAAAATCAAGAAAACCTGAGTTATCCACAATCCGGTCGCGGCCATCGCGAGCAGGCTCGCTCCCACACTGAATTCTCGGCTGACACGGGCCCCGTGGACGCTGCAATCAATGTGGGAGCGAGCCTGTTCGCGATGGCGTTCATGTTCACCCAGTTTCTGAATTTTTCTGCTCTTGTCTTGACGACATGCTTCCAATAGGTTTTGATTACTTACGTTATCTTTCGAATCGAAACTTATCCTTATGTCCAAGCGCAACACACCACAGCGCCGCCACAACATCCTTGCCTTGCTTCAAGAGCAGGGCGAAGTCAGTGTTGATGAGTTGGCCAAGCGCTTCGAAACCTCGGAAGTTACGATTCGCAAGGATCTCGCCGCGTTGGAAACCAATGGTTTGCTGCTGCGTCGTTACGGTGGTGCGGTCCCCATGCCGCAGGAACTGGTGGCCGATAACGGGCAAGCCGTCTCCAAATACAAACAAGCCATTGCCCGGGCCGCGGTGAAGCGGGTCCGCGAACATGCGCGGATTATCATCGACAGCGGCAGCACCACCGCGGCAATGATTCCTCAGCTCGGACTGCAGCCGGGGTTGGTGGTGATGACCAATTCCCTGCATGTCGCCAGTGCCCTGAGCGAGCTGGAGCATGAACCGGTGCTGTTGATGACCGGCGGTACCTGGGATCCTCATTCCGAGTCGTTCCAGGGCCAAGTCGCGGAGCAGGTCCTGCGCTCCTACGATTTCGACCAGTTGTTTATCGGCGCCGACGGCATCGATCTGGTCCGAGGCACCACCACCTTTAACGAACTGCTGGGCCTGAGCCGTGTAATGGCTGAGGTAGCCCGCGAAGTGATCGTGATGGTGGAGGCCGACAAGATCGGCCGAAAAATCCCCAACCTGGAACTGCCGTGGAGCAGCGTCCATACCCTCATTACCGATGATCGCCTGCCCGTGGAGGCCCGCGATCAGATTCAGGCCCGTGGGATCAATGTGATCTGCGCGTCTGTCAGCCAGGAGAAATAGCATGTGTGGAATTGTCGGCGCCGTTGCTGAACGCAACATCACTGCAATCTTGCTCGAAGGCCTCAAGCGCCTTGAATACCGTGGTTATGACAGCGCCGGTGTGGCGGTGTTTACCAACGACGAGAAGCTTGAGCGCATGCGACGCCCAGGTAAGGTCAGTGAGCTGGAGCAAGCGTTGGACGCCGAGCCGCTGGTGGGGCGCCTGGGCATCGCGCACACCCGCTGGGCCACTCACGGCGCGCCGTGCGAGCGTAACGCCCACCCGCATTTCTCCGACAACCTGGCGGTTGTGCACAACGGCATTATCGAGAATCACGAAGCGCTACGTGAGCAACTCAAGGCACTCGGCTATGTGTTCACCTCCGACACTGACACCGAAGTCATTGCCCACCTGCTCAATCACAAGCTCAAGGAACTGATGGACTTGACTGCGGCGCTCAAGGCCACCGTCAAGGAATTGCATGGCGCCTATGGCTTGGCGGTGATCAGTGCCGAGCAGCCGGATCGACTGGTTGCTGCCCGCAGCGGCAGCCCGTTGGTGATCGGTCTGGGCCTTGGGGAAAACTTCCTGGCTTCCGATCAGCTGGCGCTGCGTCAGGTCACTGACCGCTTCATGTACCTGGAAGAGGGCGATATCGCCGAAATTCGCCGCGACAGCGTGCAGATCTGGGACATCGACGGCAAAGCCGTTGAGCGCGAGACCGTTCAATACCGTGACGGCGCCGAAGCCGCCGACAAGGGCGAGTTCCGGCACTTCATGCTCAAGGAGATCCACGAACAACCGGCTGTGGTGCAACGCACCCTGGAAGGCCGCATGAGCCAGAGTCAGGTGCTGGTCCAGGCGTTCGGGCCACAGGCCGCCGAGCTGTTCGCCAAGGTTCGCAACGTGCAGATCGTTGCCTGTGGCACCAGCTACCACGCTGGTATGGTTGCTCGTTACTGGTTGGAAGAGTTGGCCGGTATTCCGTGCCAGGTCGAAGTCGCCAGCGAATTCCGTTACCGCAAAGTGGTGGTGCAACCCGACACCCTGTTCGTCACCATTTCCCAGTCCGGTGAAACCGCCGACACCTTGGCCGCCCTGCGTAACGCCAAGGAGATGGGTTTCCTTGCCAGCCTGGCGATTTGCAACGTGGGCATCAGCTCGTTGGTGCGCGAATCCGACCTGACCCTGCTGACCCAGGCTGGCCGTGAAATCGGTGTGGCGTCGACCAAGGCGTTCACCACGCAGCTGGTGGGCCTGCTGTTGCTGACCCTGTCCTTGGGACAGGTGCGCGGGACCTTGGGCGAGGGTGTTGAGGCAACATTGGTGGAAGAACTGCGCCGCCTGCCGACCCGTCTGGGCGAAGCCCTGGCGATGGACAGCACCGTGGAAAAAATCGCCGAGTTGTTCGCCGAGAAGAACCACACCCTGTTCCTGGGACGTGGCGCGCAATTCCCGGTGGCGATGGAAGGCGCCCTGAAGCTCAAGGAAATTTCCTATATCCACGCTGAAGCCTATCCGGCCGGTGAACTCAAGCACGGCCCGCTGGCCCTGGTGGACAACGATATGCCCGTGGTCACCGTGGCGCCGAACAACGAGCTGCTGGAAAAGCTCAAGTCCAACCTGCAGGAAGTGCGCGCCCGTGGCGGCCAGCTGGTTGTCTTTGCTGATGAGAAGGCCGGCATGACCAATGGTGAAGGTACTCACGTGGTGCACATGCCGCACATCCACGACATCCTGTCGCCGATCCTCTACACGATCCCGCTGCAGTTGTTGTCGTACTATGTTGCCGTACTCAAGGGCACTGACGTCGACCAACCACGAAACCTGGCCAAGTCTGTGACAGTGGAGTAAGCCCGGGCAGCCGGGGTCGCGGAGGTGGTTTCGTCTCCTCTGCACCCTGGCGTCACCGGTTGCTGCCCTCCACCCCCCGGCTCCTGAGCGGCACCGCTGATCGCCGCTCGTCTGATCGTCACCCCCGCCTTGCTCCTCATGAGCGTAAACATGAGGCCACGTCTTCCCGCTCTCACCGATTCAACAAATATCCGCGTTGACAAAAATTATTTTAGGTGACGATAATCGGTCAAGTCGTACGACAACGTATGACATAAAATAATAAAATCGACGCAGGCCCTGCTATGCCATTCGCTCCTACGGCTCATCAGCATCGCTCTCTGCCCTTTCTGCATAACCGTAGAAGGGCGCATCTCTTCTCGCTTATGCATCCCAGCCAAGCGGGCCATGGCTTTCCAGACAGCCATACTTGTTCGACTCAACCAGATTCCTTGCATCGTTCGCTTCCTGCTGCGCCCCAGTACGGCATTGCCACTGCGCGCGGGTTGGCAATACGCCCGATTCATCCTCGCGACACCCATACCCAACTCCCTACCAACACCTTCTACGGCAGCATCTCTGGAGAACAATAATGAGAAAAACACTATGCGCCTCTCTCGTCGCTTCCTTCTTGAGCCTCACCGCCGGAGCGGCCGTTGCCGCTGATGCGAGCGACTGGCCGACACGTCCGGTGCAGGTGGTGGTCATTGCCAACGCCGGCGGCGATACCGACTTCAACGCACGGATGATGGCCAAGTACTTCACCAAGCTGACCGGCAAGTCCATGGTCGTCACCAACATGGCCGGCGGGGGCGGCACCATCGCTGCCGACGCGGTCAAGAGCGCGGCGCCAGATGGCAACACCATTCTGTTCACCCACACCGGTCAGATGATCGTTAACGAAGTGGCAGGGTTGTCCGAAGATCGCTTCGATGCGTTCGATGTCTCCTGCATCGCGGGCGTCGATAAAGGCGCTGTGTTCGTCTCTGCCAAAAGCTCGGGCATCGACACCCTCGATCAGTTGATTTCACAGGCCAAGGCCAAGCCAGGCACCATCACCTACGGCACCGAGATGGGTAACTTCTCGCACCTGCAAGGCTTGATGTTCGAGAAGCTCGCCGGCGTCAAACTGAAGATGGTCGACAGCGGCACCGTTTCGGAAAAAGTGGTGGCCTTGCTGGGCAAGCGCATTGACCTGGGTGCTATCAGCTATGGTTCGGTTCAGGACTACATTGCCAGCGGCAAGATGACCGCTCTGGGGCAGCCTAACGCAGAGCGCAACCCGCTGCTGGGTGACGTCAAGACGTTCAAGGAGCAAGGCGTGGACCTGGTCCTGGACAAGCCTTACATCGTCGCTTTCCCGAAAGGCACAGACCCGGCCATCGTCAAGAAAATGGCTGACACCATGAAGAAAATCACCGAAGAACCTGAATACGCTGAAGAGCTCAAGAAGTCCTTCAAGCAGCCTGTCAGCTTCCAGGGCACCGAAGAAGCCATTGCTACGCTGACCAAGACCCGTGACGACTTCATGCAGTTCAAGGACGAAATGCGTAAAGCCAAGTAAATCCTGGGAAACAGGATGGGGCGCTTACCGAATTGGCCAGCGCCCCTTTGCTCGGCCCTTCAAGTGAAAGAGGATCCTGTATGGATACCTACAAAAGAAATGAATTGTTCGCCGGCCTGGCGATGCTCGGTGCTGGTGTGGCGTACATGTTGTTGACCGCGAATCTGCCGCGTCGCGGTTTTGTCGACGCCGCTTTTGTGCCCTGGATTCTTTCCGGCGCGCTGTGCCTGTTGGGCGTGTTGCAGTTGCTGGCCTGGAGAAAACTGCCCCAGCAACGTGCCGAGCCTGTCGAGCCGGCCGAAGCCGCTGAATCGATCGATTACCCGACGGTTATCAAATCCATCGCCCTGGTGACGCTCTTCACCGCGCTGCTGGAAGTTGTCGGTTTCGTGATCATGACCACGCTTTACCTCTACGCCCAATTCATCGTGTTGACCCCCGCGGATCAGAAGGTCAAGCACGGGCTGTATGCCGTGATCGCGGTCGTTTCAGCAGCGTTGATTTTTGTGATCTTCCGTGAGGGCTTCGATTTGATGCTGCCCACCGGTCTATTGGATTTCTAGGGGACGGTGATGATTGAGCTCCTGCAACAAGGCTTCGGTGCCGTATTCTCGCCCTACGTATTTGTCCTGATCACCCTCGGCGTTGCAGTGGGGATCGTCTTTGGTGCGGTGCCCGGCCTTTCGGCCACCATGGCCATCGCCCTGTGCTTGCCGCTGACCTATTCGATGGGCCCGGCCACGGGTCTGTCACTGCTGGTTGCTCTGTTTGTCGGCGCCACCTCGGGGGGGCTGATTTCAGCGATATTGCTCAACATACCGGGCACGCCGGCCTCCATCGCCACGACGTTCGATGGTTCGCCGATGATGAAAAAGGGCCTGGGCGTCAAAGCCCTGGGCATTGGCGTGGTGTTCTCGTTCCTGGGCACGATTTTCAGCATTGCGGCGTTGATGTTTATCGCCCCGATCCTGGCGGACGTGGCCCTGAGTTTCGGTCCCCATGAATATTTCTCCATTGCCGTTTTTTCGCTGACTCTGATTGCCACACTGTCTACCGGTTCGCTGGTCAAAGGGCTGTTCGCCGGCGCCTTGGGCTTTGCCTTTTCAACCGTCGGGATCGCCCCGGTCGACGCCATTCGGCGTTTCACGTTCGACCTGCCGAGTCTTAACGGTGGCTTCGCCATGCTGACCGTCATGATCGGCATGTTTGCGGTCTCCGAAGTGCTGAAATTCGCCGAGAGCGCCCGCTCAAGCCACCGTGCCAAGCCACAGAACATCAGCATGAAGGGCGTGAAAGGGTTTGGTTTTTCCATCAAGGAGTTCATAAGCCAATTGCCGAACGCGACCCGCTCGGCGTTCATCGGCCTGGGCATCGGGATCCTGCCGGGCATCGGCGCTGGTACCTCGAACATTGTTTCCTACATCGCGGCAAAAAAGCGCTCAAAGCACCCGGAAGAATTCGGTAAAGGCTCCATCGAGGGCGTGGTTGCCAGCGAAACCGCGAACAACGCCGGTATTGGCGGTGCGATGATCCCGCTGCTGACCCTGGGTATTCCCGGAGACACCACCACGGCGGTGATGCTTGGCGGCTTCATGATTCACGGCATCCAGCCTGGCCCGCTGTTGTTCATCAGTCAGGGATCGCTGGTCTACACCATCTTTGCCGCGCTGATTCTGGCTTCGTTGCTGATGTTGGTGCTGGAGTTCTACGGACTGCGCATCTTCATCAAGTTGCTGGCGGTGCCCAAGCACATTCTGTTACCGATCATCCTGGTGCTCTGCGTAGTCGGTGCGTTCGGCCTCAACAGCCGCATCTTCGACGTCTGGGCGGTGCTGCTGTTCGGCCTGATGGGCTATGGCTTCGTCAAAGGTGGACTGCCGATTGCGCCGTTCATCATTGGCTTCATCCTCGGCCCTATGGCTGAAACCAACCTGCGGCGCGGTCTGATGCTCTCGGATGGCAACTTCAGTGGTTTCCTCACCACGCCGATCTCAGCGGTCTTCCTGGCCCTCGCAGCGGCGTCTGTCTCCTGGCACCTGGTGACGGTGATCCGTCACAAGAAAAGTGCCGCCATTGAGCTGATGCGCAGCTAGTTCATCTCAATCGGTCGCTTCCACTGCTGCAACGCACGATGTGCGCTGCAGCAGCCGAATTCAAACGCCGGAGACAGTCATGCAAAACCCCAATTCTCTCTCTTCGGCCGATCTCGACCCGATGGCCTGGGAGACGTTGATCCAAAGCGTCGAGCAAGTGGTCGGCGCGGCGGGGCTGGTGCGTGATCCTGAACTTATGCACAGCTACCTGACTGACTGGCGTAACGCTTACCAAGGCCGGGCCGCACTGGTGGTGCGCCCGGCCACAACCGAAGAAGTGGCGGCGGTGGTGCGGCTTTGCCATGACGCCGGGGTTGCCTTGGTGCCGCAGGGCGGAAATACCGGGTTGTGTGGCGGCTCGATCCCGGATTCGTCTGGTCGTCAGGTGGTGCTGTCGTTGACCCGGATGAAGCGCATCCGCGAAATCGACCTGGCCAATGAAACCATAACGGTCGAGGCCGGGGTGATTCTGCAGCAGTTGCAAGAAGCCGCCAGCCAGGCCGGTCGCTTGTTCCCGCTGTCACTGGGGGCCGAAGGCAGTTGCACGGTGGGCGGCAATCTGGCCACCAATGCCGGCGGCACGGCCGTGCTGCGTTACGGCAACATGCGCGAGCTGACCCTGGGACTTGAGGTGGTATTGCCGGATGGACGTGTCTGGCACGGCTTGCGAGGTTTGCGCAAAGACAACACCGGCTACGACCTCAAGCATCTATTCATTGGCTCGGAAGGTACGCTTGGGATTATCACGGCGGCGGTACTCAAGTTGTTTCCGGCCACCCATAGCACGGCCACCGCTTGGGTCGCACTGCCCACGCCGCAGGCCGCGGTGGACCTGATCGGGCATGTTCGCAGCCTGTGCGCCGACCGTCTGACGGGCTTTGAGATGATGTCGCGCCAGAGCCTGGAGTTCGTCCTGGATCATGTGGCCGGTTGCAGTGACCCCTTGCAAGGGCCGCACCCGTGGTACGCCCTGATCGAATTGCGCGACACGGTGCCCGACGCACCTTTGGACCTGTTGCTTGAAAGTGGCCTGGGCCATGCATTTGAGACCGGGTGGGTGATCGATGCCGTGATCGCCAGCAACCAGACTCAGGCTGCGGCATTGTGGGCTCTGCGCGAAGGTATTTCCGAGGCGCAGAATCATGAAGGTCCAAGCCTCAAGCATGACATCAGCGTGCCCGTCAGCCAGATTCCGGCGTTCATCGAGCGTACCGATAGCGCCTTGCAACAGGCGTTTCCCGGCGTTCGCATTGTTTCTTACGGTCACATGGGTGATGGCAACCTGCACTACAACATCAGCAAGCCGCTGGGGCATGCCGATGCCCCGTTCAAGGCCCAGGAACAAGCGATCATGCAGGTCATCTACCAGATGACGAGTGCTTTCAATGGCAGCATCAGTGCCGAACATGGCCTGGGGCAAGCCAAGCCGGACGCGGCGGCCCATTTCAAGGATCCGCTGGAGATCGAGTTGATGCGTGCCATCAAGCACACGCTGGATCCGACCGGGTTGATGAACCCCGGCAAGGTGTTTGCCACCGGGCTGGAGTGATCGATCCTGCCTCTGCTAGCCTGCCTCAACCATGGCAGGCCGTCGGCCTTTAGGGCCACTCTGCCGCTTTCAGACACTGGACATGGAACGGCTGAATGACACAGGCAAACACCAAAGATCGCGTGCGCATCAAGAAAGTCGAAGTGCTCTCGGACAACTGGTACGTGCTGCGCAAAACCACCTACGACTACCTCGGCCGCGATGGCCAGTGGCGCGAACTGGCCCGCGAGACCTACGATCGGGGTAACGGCGCGACCATCCTGCTGTACAGCAAGGCCAAGCAAACCGTGGTGCTGACCCGACAGTTCCGCTTCCCGGCCTTCGTCAATGACCACGATGGTCTGTTGATCGAAACCTGTGCCGGCCTGCTGGATAACGACGACCCGCTCACCTGCATCCGCAAGGAAACCCAAGAGGAAACCGGCTATATCGTCCAGGATATACGCAAGGTGTTCGAGGCATTCATGAGCCCGGGGTCGGTGACAGAACGCCTGCATTTTTTCGTCGGCGAATACTTTGACGAAGATAAACAGCATGAGGGTGGCGGGCTGGAAGCCGAGGGCGAGGAGATCGAAGTGTTGGAGATGTCTCTCGACAAGGCGCTGGGCATGATCGAAACCGGGGATATCTGCGACGGCAAGACCATCATGCTGTTGCAGTACGCCAAGCTGCATCGGTTGCTGGATTAGCCTGCTTCATTGATCAATTCAGCCCAGGACGATGTAAGGCGCAGCGTTGGTCATTGGCTGCGCGATTTCATTCAACTGGACTGGGCGTCACTGTCTTCCTGGACGAGGTTCAGGTAATCCGAGGGTTCTGTCTGCTCCGGCAGTTCGGTCACGACACTGAAGTCACTGATTTCGATGGCGCCCACCCCGTGCCCCAGCAGATGGAAAGAGAAAGCCTTGCGGGGTTGCGGGTTATCGAAACGGATGTTCATCACCAGCGGCTGTTCGGGCGTCACCGCCACTTCCGTCGGCAGGTCGATCGCTACATCCTGCTCGAACTCTTTGGCCTTGAGGGAAATATAGGCCGCATTGTCCGGACCCAGGGCGCGGATGGTCAGGCTGACGCGGGTCTGTGAGCCCTTGGGCATCTCCAGGTATTGGGCACCGATCAGGTTGTCGGTCCAGTCGTTGGTGATTTGGGCCGGAAGCGGGATTTGATCGGCGCTGCCAAACTGATAATGCTGGTTGAGCGGTGTATGGAGCAGGGTGCGGTCCAGGGCCGTGGCCCGCGCGCTGATCAACCTGGCCCGTTGACCGCTGTATTGCCCGCCGTAAGTGGCGCGCTCCGTGATGAAACCTTCGCTGGTGTAATAGCGGCAGCGCTGCAGGAAATCGCATTCGGTGAAAGTGCTCTTGCCATCGTGGTAGCGCAGCTTGCCATTGGTGAACGACATGATTTCCCGGCCCGTTGCGTAGTCCCGGAACAACGAGCGACCGGACAATGACTTGGGCACTTTGAAACCGAAGTAATCGAGGACCGAGGCGCTCAGGTCCACATGACCGTAGACCCCCGACTTGACCCGGGGCAATGGCTCCGGCGCCAATGTCAGGTTGAAACCCCAGGATGACGCCAGGCGTACATCGTCGATGCCGTGGGATTCGTCCGAGGTGATGATCACCAGGGTGTCTTTCAGCACGCCTTGGCGTTCCAGCCCCGACATGAAGCTGTCCAGTGCGTCATCCAGGTAACCGACGGCCGCCTGCTTGGTGGTGTCGTAGCGTTGCAGGTAGTCATCCGGCGCTGAGTAGGGCTGGTGCGTGCCCACCGTCAGCAGCGTAAGCATCCAGGGCTTCTTTGCCTTTTGCAGTTGCCCGACGTAATCCAGCGCGCCCTCGAAGAATGTCTTGTCGTCCTTGCCCCAAGGGAATTCCAGGTAGGCAGGTTTGGTGAACCAGTCCATGCCCAGAGTGGTGTCGAAGCCGATGTGCGGCATGATCCGGTCCTTGGCCATGAACCGCAGGCCCGCACCTTGCAGGAAGTGCGTGGAGAACCCGTTGCGGCGCAACTGGGCCGGCAGGCAGGCCTGGTTGCGCCGGCTCAGGTTCAACATCTCGACGCCTTTGGGCGTGCCGTCGTCGAATTTGTCGTAGTCGCCACACAGCATCGAATACAGACCACGAATGGTCTGATGGTTGTGCAGGACGTAGTCGGGTGTATTCATGCCGCGCTTGGCCCAGGCACTGAGGTGCGGCATCAGGTCCTCCTGATAGCTGCTTTTCAGGGCCTGACGGTTGACGCCCACGTAGGCGCCGGGAACGCCTTCCAGGGTGATGATCAGGACGTTGCGGGCCTGGCCCGGTGCAGGCAGGATTTTCTGGCCTTCAAGATCGAGCCGGGTAAGCCCCTCCATGGGCGGGGTTTGAACCACTGCATCATCTTCAAGCCATAGCTGGGTACGATCCTGCCCGGCGGCAACGGCTGCCGTGACGAGTTGGTGGGGAAGATTGAACAGGTTCCATTGGTCTGCCTCACTGGGTCGCCAGGTTTGCACCACACTGTGGCTCAGCAAAAGCACTACCGGCAGCGCCCAGGCGTGGCGCGGCAAGCGAGGCGCCATATACAACCGGCGGGGCCATTGGACGATCAGCCAGACCATCAACGCGACCAGTTGCACCCCTGCCAGCCAGGGATGGGCGAAGCCGCCGCTGGTGGAGTTTTCGACGAATTGCGGGTCGGTCAGGTAATGCAGGTCCGATGGGGTGGGCATGCGCCCGACAGCACTGACCAGTTCGATGCTGGCCAGCGTCAGCATGCTCCAGATCAGCAAAATGGGTAATGCCACCCACCAGGGACGACGGTAAAGCAGCACGACCAGCAACCCGCCCATGCCCAGGTCAGACAGATAGCCCAGCGGATCGGACCATCCCAGCGAGAGGCGCAGGCCCATGGGGATGATTAATACACATCCGGCCAGGGCGATGAGAGGGGCAAGGGGGTGCGTGAAGCCGCGGTAAAAAACATTCACAAAAAGGGGCCTTCCGATGGACGCCAGTCAGGCACGCATCTTGTGGACACGGGCTTGCGAGCAAGCCCGTGTTCACAAGACCTACGCCATGGTTCGAGTCATTAAGTTGTCATGAAAGTATGCTCGATGGTACCAAGCATAGTCGCAATTGACCGGGTCGATGTGCCGATGCCCGATCGCGTTGCGCTGTGGTTCGCTGGCGTAGCCCCCTACAATGGCGGTGCGGCGCTGATTTGAGGTGCGCGGCCAACTTGTATCAAGGTTTCTCATTGGGGGATGAATGGACAGGTTTCAGGAAATGCAGGTTTTTGTCGCCGTGGCCCAGGACTCCGGTTTCTCGGCGGCTGCGCGACGCCTGGGCCTGTCGGCGGCCAGCGTCACACGCGCCGTGGCGGCGTTGGAGCAGCGTATCGGTACGCCCTTGCTGGTGCGCACCACCCGCAACGTATACCTGAGCGAAGCGGGCCAGCGCTTTCTCGAGGACTGCCGCCGAATTCTGGCGGATTTGCAGGAAGCCGAGGATTCAGCGGTCGGCAGTCACGCCCAGCCCCGCGGGCAATTGACGATTACCGCCCCGGTGCTGTTTGGTCAGTTGTTTGTCACGCCGGTGCTGGTCGATTACCTGCAGCAATTCCCCGAGGTCGGCATCAATGCCTTATTGCTGGACCGTATCGTCAGCATGGTCGAGGAGGGCATCGACATTGCCATACGCATTGGCGAGTTGCCCGACAGCAGTCAGCACGCCGTGCGTGTGGGTGAAGTACGACGGGTGGTTTGCGGTTCCCCCGATCTCTTCGCTCGCCATGGCCGACCCGCACACCCGCAGGATCTGGAGCACATGCCGGTAGTCGCCTCATCGGCCACCGGTCAGATCAGAAACTGGACGTTCATCGACGCAGGGCAACCGCTCTCTGTGCGACCCGCGCCGAGACTGGTGGTCACGGCCAACCAGGCCGCAATCACGGCGGCCTGTCAGGGGTTGGGGTTGACTCGGGTCTTGTCTTATCAGGTGGCGGGCAACGTTGCCAACGGGGAACTGGAGATCGTTCTGGCTGACTTCGAACTGCCGCCCCTGCCGATCCATGTGGTGTACCAAGGTGGACGCAAAGCGCCGGCGCGAGTACGCAGTTTTGTTGACTTTACCGTCCGTGCATTGCGTGAGCACCCGGCCTTGAAAGGCTGAGACATTGTTTCGCTGTTTGAAACAATGGATTGCATATTCGGGTGATTCTCTAGTCTTCAGTCGAAGCGGAAGATGACCCCATCGACGCCGTTCTGCTGATGGCGTCACTTGCAACGGAGTCGACCATGAATCCCATCAAGCTTTATCACTTTCCGCTTTCCGGCCACGCGCATCGCGTTCAGTTGATGCTTTCCTTGCTCGGGTTGCCCGTCGAGGTGGTTTTTGTTGACCTGGCCAAAGGCGAACAAAAACAGGCAGATTTCCTGGCCATTAATGCCTTTGGCCAAGTGCCGGTCATTGACGATGACGGTATGGTGCTGGCCGATTCCAACGCCATCCTGGTGTACCTGGCAAGCAAGTATGGCAAGGGTCGCTGGTTGCCAACGGATCCGGTCGGCGCCGCCCGCGTACAGCGCTGGTTGTCGGTGGCGGCCGGGCCGCTCCATGCAGGGCCGGCCGCGGCGCGATTGATTACGGTGTTCGGCGCGCCTTACAACGCAGAGGAGGTGATCGCCCGTTCCCACAGCCTGCTCAAAGTCATTGATCAGCACTTGAGCAGCAGCGCGTATCTGACAGGTGACGTTGCGACGATTGCCGATGTTGCCGGCTACAGCTACATCGCCCATGCGCCGGAGGGCAATGTGTCGCTGGAAGACTACCCCCACGTACGTGCATGGCTGGGGCGGATCGAGGCCTTGCCCGGGTTCGTCGGTATGCCGCGTACGGTTGCCGGGTTGCAACAGCACGCCTGAAAATGCACTGAGTCACCTTGAGGCGAGGGGATTTATCCACTCGCCTCATCGGTGAGTGTTACGCGTAGGAAAGCGCCTTTTGCTCCAGCAACGCCTCATACAGTTGCAGCCATTTGCGGCCCATCTCCTCGGAGGTGAACAACTGCCGGTAACGCTCTTCGGCCCTGATGCCCATTTCCCTGGCCTGTGCCGGGTTGTCCCACAGGGTACGCATCGCTTCCCGGAAAGCTTCGGGGTTGCTGGGGGGCACCACCAGGCCGGTTTCATTGTGGATATTGATGTAGCTGGTGCCGGTGCCGATCTCGCTGGAGATCATCGGTTTACCATACATCGCGCCTTCGAGCAGGGAGATGCCAAACGCTTCAGAGCGCAGGTGTGAGGGGAACACGATGGCGTAGCTCAGCTCCAGCAATGCCACCTTGTCTTCATCGCCCAGGCGTCCGAGGAAGTGCAGGTTGCGCAGGCCCAGCGCCTGTGCCTGGGCATGCAGTTCTTTCTCCAGCGGGCCTGCACCGACGATGACCACCGGATAATCCACGCCTTTGAGGGCGTCGAGCAGAATGTGCAGGCCCTTGTAATAACGCATCACCCCCACGAACAGAAAGAAGCGCTCGCCCAATTTCGCCTTCCACTGTGCGATGCGTTCAGCGTCACGCTGTGGATAACTGGCTTTGTTCAAGCCATAGGTAATGACCTGGGTCTTATCGCGGTACTCCTTGAGCACGTCGCTGGTATGCACATAGTTAGGTGATGCCGCGACGATGCGATCCGCGCCGTTCAAGAAGCGTCGCATCAGGGGGCGATACAGTTTCAGCAGGTGCCGCTGACGCACGATGTCCGAATGGTAGGTGACTACATAGGGTTTTTTCAGTGCGCTGCAAAAATGCACCAGGTCCATGAATGGCCAGGGGAAGTGGTAGTTGATTACGTCTGCTTCGGCAGCCAGCTCGCGGAATTTCTTGAAAACACTGTAGGAAAACCCGGTGGAGGCCAGTTGGAAGTCCATCCGGGCCTGATGAACCTTATGCTGTCGGATGCTGATCGGACCCGGCGCCGGATCGTTGCTCAGCGTCAGCACGGTGTTATCGATGCCCAATCGGTCACTGCTGTCGCACAGCTGGAAAATAACCTGTTCGATACCGCCCATGGAGTCAGGCAGATAGGTTTTGTAAAAGTGCAGGACTCGCATTCAACCTCCCAGAACCTGGCGATACGCCTGGGCGGTCACCTTTGCACACCGTTGCCAGGAAAAAAGCGCTGCTTGTTGCAACCCGGCTTCACGACACGCCTGCCAATGCAGGCGATCTTCGATCAACCGGCCCATGGCTTCGCGCATGCCTTGGGGATCGTCGGGGTCGCAATAATTGCCGGCCGCCCCGGCCACTTCCGGCATCGCCGAGCAGCGGGTGGTAATCACCGGGGTGCCGCTGGCCATGGCTTCGAGCACCGGCAGGCCAAAGCCTTCATAGCGCGACGGAAAAATCAGTGCACGTGCCCCTGCCAATAGCTGGGCAACCTGTTCGTCGGGCAAGTAGCCCGCGAGACAAACATGACCTCCGGCCAGGGCATTTTTCAACTCGTCGCTGAGTTGTGCGCGCTGCCATCCGCTCATTCCTACGATGAACAAAGGGAACGTCTGACGGACGGATTCGGGTAGCCTGGCGTGGGCGCGCAGGGCCAGCGACAGGTTCTTGCGTGGCTCCAGGGTGCCGACACACAGAAAATATCGGCCCGCTTCCAGCCCATGGGCTTTGAGAACCCCATCGATGGCTTCGGGTTCGCGTGGATGGAAGCGTGCAGCAGCCCCCAGCGGGGCGACTCTCAAGCGTTCCGCGCAAAGGCCGAAGTGTTCTCGGGCTTCATCGGCGATGAACTGCGAGTCCGTCAGAATCAGCTGCGACTGCTCAACCGCACGGCTGAGCCGACGCTCGATTTCCCTCAGTCGTGCCGGTGGTTGCGTCTCGGGGTAGCGCAGGTGCGTCAGGTCATGCAGCGTCATCACCGTCGGCCCTTCGAAGGCCAGGGGCCACAAGCTCGGTTCGTGATACAGGTCGATGGCGCGAGAACGGCCCTGATCGAAGCGTTTCTGCTCCAGCCAGCGCCGCGCCCGATAGGCCCCCGGTACCTGGCGCAGTAAAGGTGTAAGCAGCGAGTAACCAGGCGTGGCCGCTTGCGGCAACTGCGAGCTCCAGCCCCAGCCGTGGAACAATGACAGCTGTACATCCGGCTCCTGGGCCAGGGCAGTGGCCAGTTCCGCCACGTATTGACCGATGCCTGTGCGTGGCGCCTGGAGAATCCGGGCGTTCAGAGCTATTCGCATGCTGTTTCCCTGTCGAGGATCACTTCATCGATGTGTCGCTCGATTCGCTCCACCAATTGCGCACTGGCCTGGCGCCAGCTCAGCCATTGCCATTGATCGAGGGGACGACTGGCCGGGAAAACCCCGCTGTTTTCCATGCCGGTCACCAGGTCTGCCAGGCTCTGCGGATCTTCGAGATTGAAATAGGCCATGAATTCACCGCCGATTTCCCGAAATACCTCAATGTCGCTGCCCATCGCCGGCAAGCCGCGCTGCATGGCCTCCACCAGCGGCAGACCAAAGCCTTCAACGTAGGAGGGGAACACCAGCGCAGTGGCATGTTGGTAAGCGTGTTCCAGGCTATGGTCCGAAAGATTGTTGAACATAAACAGGCGGCTGTTGAGTTGCGGGTGACGCCTTATGCGCTCGATCAAGTCCTCACATTTCCAGCCTATTTTTCCGACGATGCATAACCTTGCCTTTGAGCCGGCAGCCCAGGCGCGTTCGAACGCATCGAGCAGGTAAGCGTGGTTCTTGCGTGGTTCGATGGTGCTGACCATCAGGAACACCGGCTCGGGCTGCGTGAATACTCGCAGCAGTTTGCTGTCGATGGCGCTGGTGGCATCCACCAAATCCAGTTCGCTGCCCAAGTGGAAATAGTCGAACCAACGTTCACGTACCTGTTGCTCGCCAATACGCCGTACCATTTCCTCGCGAAGCTGGTCTCGGATGGTGGTGGAGATCGCGATGTAGCCATCGGCGGTGCGGGCGATCCAGTCGAACCAATGGTTGAACACCTTGACCAGCCCGGCGTCGCAGAACTGTGGATGGGTCAGGGGAATCAGGTCGTAGACCACCGAGATGATCCCGACGCCCTCACGCTTGAGCTTTTCGGCCAAGGGGAAGAAGCCTGAGTGCCAGGAGGAGTCGAGCAACACCAGTTGGTCACCGGCTCTATGCTCCAGCGGTACGCTACGTGTCGGGACTTGCTGGCGTTTGAGGAGGCGATCGAGTACTCGGATCGGAATGCTCAGGCACCCCAGAGCGAACAACCGGCAGCCGACGTACAACAGGCGACGAGCCCAAACTGACTGGTTGAATGGGCGTCGCCGCTCGAGGGTCCGCTGTCTGAGCCATAACAGGTTGGCGAACTGTTCCAGCCCTGCTCGCAAGCCGACCAGATCCAGCCCCTTTGTGGGCAGAGGAGCCAGACTTTTAACTTCGTACAACTTACCTTGCAGCATCACCACGGGAATGCATTCGCACTCCTGATTTATGGTCGGCAGCTCGCGGATAACGTTGCGCACCACCCGCTGGATTCCGGAATTGTCATTCGGATGATCGTACACATAGGTGCAGTCCACCAGCAGGCGGGTCATGGCAACTCCTTTTGCGTCAGTTCCTCGGCCGCTGGTAATGCGGTGCGCTGGATGCTGGTACGGGCCTGGAGCCACGAACAGCCAACGAAATCTTCCTGGCGATTGTTGATGACGTGGAACACCAGCCCGTAGTCGCGCCATTCGAAGTTGCGGTCCAAGTGCGAGTCCAGTCGGGACAGGCTCAGCGCGACGGAGTAATTGCCCTTGCCCAGGCGCATGTCAAAACTGAAACGGAAGGTGACGTGCTCGCCGGCCTTGAGGTCGGTCACGGCTTTATCCTGGCGATGGGTGTTGATGCCGTACATGGGCTGGCCGAGGCGGTCCTTGATCAGGAAACCCAGCACCAGCCGCTCGATGTCCTGGCGGATTTCGACCCGCACCTGCAACACCATCGGTTGGCCGATTTCGGCCACTTCCACCGGCTGGCCCTGACTGTTCAACAGCTGTACATCAACAATGCCGGCCTCGCCGGTGCCGGAGATGGTACGTACCTGGCCGTTGGCGAGCATTTCCTGGCGGACGATCTGGCCCTCGCGCTGGGCCAGCATTGCGTTGTAATAATCCATCACCTCTTCCGGCTTGCCGCGCATGGCCATGCGCCCGTGCTCCAGCAGGATGGCGGTGTCGCAGATCGACTGAATCGCCGAGCGGTCGTGGGACACGATCAGCAGCGTCGTACCGGCCTTGCGAAAACTGCGGATGCGCTCAAAGCTTTTATGCTGGAAGTAGGCGTCACCCACCGACAGGGCTTCATCGACGATCAGGATATCCGGGCGGCGGGCCGTGGCGACGCTGAAGGCCAGGCGCATTTGCATGCCACTGGAATAGGTGCGTACCGGCTGGTCGATGGCCGCGCCGATTTCGGCAAAACCTTCGATCTGCGGCATCAATGATTCGATTTCCTCCACCTGCATGCCCAGCAACTGCCCGGCCATGAAAGCGTTCTGGCGGCCGGTGAAGTCCGGGTGGAACCCCATGCCCAGCTCCAGCAACGCCGCGACGCGGCCACGCAATTGAATGTGGCCACAGGTGGGTTGGGTGGTGCCGGTGATCATTTTGAGCAACGTGCTTTTGCCCGCGCCGTTGACTCCGACGATGCCGACGGCTTCACCGGGCTGGATCTCGAAATCGACGCCCTGCAAGACCCAGTGCAATTGATGACGTGGGCGGGAAAAGGGAATCAGCCATTCGAACAACCGGCTCCAGCGGTTCGGATACTGCTTGTAGGCCTTGCCCAGGCCACTGACGCGTAAATGCCCCATCAGAGTTCATCCACCATTTCACCGCCGCGGCGTCGAAACATCCGCAAACCGGTGAAGCACATCAGTAGGCCGATGACCAACAGCGGTGTCAGCGAACTCCAGACCGGCCACTGGTTGTAGAGAAACAGATTCTGGTAACTCTGCATCAGCGCTGTCATGGGGTTGAGGGCCAGCAGTTGCTGGATCGACGGTGGAAGGATGGTCATCGGGTACACAATGGGCGTCAGCCAGAACCAGAATTGCAGGCAAATGCCGAACAGTTGCCCGACATCGCGAAAGAACACATTGAGAATTCCCAGCAACATGCCCAGCCCGGCGGCGAACATCACCTGCAGGGCCAGCAATGGCACCAGCGCCAGCAACGTCATCCCCGGCCAGCGGCCGGTGATCAACAGGAAACCGAGAAAAAGGCCGAGGATGATCGCGAAGTTGATCCCGGCGTTGAACAGCACAATCACCGGCAGGCAGATCCTGGGAAAGCTGATCTTCTTCAGCAGATTGGCGTTTTCCAGAAACATGCCCTGACTGCGGGTCGTGATCTCGGCGAAGAACCCCCAGGTCAGCAGCCCGGCGCAGAGGTAGACGCTGTAGGCCATGCCATCGTCCACCCCCGGCAGGCGGGCGCGCATGATGTGGGAAAAAATCACGGTGTAGACGAGGATCATCGACAGCGGGTTGAGCACGGTCCACAACGCGCCGAACAAAGAGTTGCGATAGCGCGCCTGGAATTCGCGCTTGACGCTGCCGAGGACAAAACCGCGGTAGCTCCACAGTGCACGGTGCAAGGTCAGCAACATCAGACGGCCCTGCCGTAGTGATCCTCGAAGCGCACGATGTCATCTTCTCCCAGGTATTCACCGCTCTGGACTTCGATGATCACCAGGTCGATGACGCCGGGGTTCTCCAGCCGATGGCGGTGCCCGGCGGGGATGAACGTCGATTCGTTCTTGGCCACCAGATGAGCTTCAGAGCCATTGTTGGTGACCTTGGCCATGCCTTCGACGACCACCCAATGTTCGTTGCGGTGATGATGCATTTGCAGGGACAGCGCTGCGCCTGGCTTGACCACGATGCGCTTGATCTTGAAGCGCGGGCCCTGTTCCAGCACGGTGTAGCTGCCCCATGGACGGCTGACCGTGCGATGCAGGCGATAGGATTCGTGTTCCTTGTCCTTGAGCTGGCGCGCGACGCGGCGTACATCCTGGGCTCGGTCGGAATGGGCGACGAGGATGGCGTCGGCGGTATCGATGATGATCAGGTTTTCCACACCGAGCGCGGCCACCAACCGTCCCTCACTCTGGACATAGTTGTTCTGGCTGTCGATGAACAACGCCTCACCGCTGACGCGGTTGTTCTGTGCATCGGCGGGCACCAGATCGGCGACGGCACTCCAGGAGCCGATGTCGCTCCAGTCGAATGCGGCAGGGACCACCACCACATTACTGGAGCGCTCCATCAAGGCGTAGTCGATGGAGATGTCCGGCATTTCGGAAAAATGCGCGGCGGACAGTTCCTGTTGCACGCAACCTGATGTCTCCACGGCCGTGCTCGCGGCTATGCAGGCGCGAGCCTGTTCCAGCAACGCCGGGGCGTGGTTCTGCAATTCCGCCAACAGGGTTTTGACTGAAAAACAGAACATGCCCGAGTTCCACAGGAAACGGCCGCTTTCCAGATAGTGTGTTGCGGTTTGCAGGTCGGGTTTTTCGACGAAGCGTACGACCTTGGCAGCGCCCTGGGTATCCAGGGGGTTGCCCCGTTCTATATAGCCGAAGCCGGTTTCCGGTGTCGTGGGCAGTACGCCGAAGGTCACCAGGTAACCGCTTTTGGCCAGTTGCGTGGCATGCTCCACGCTAGCCTTGAAGGCCGCCTCGTTCTGGATCAGGTGGTCTGCGGGCATCACCATCAGGATGGCATCGTCACCGTGCAGTGCTTGTACCGCGAGCGTCGCCGTGGCGATGGCCGGCGCGGTGTTGCGGCCTGTCGGTTCAAGTACGAAATGGCCGCGGTGGCGCGCCAGATGTGCGCTTTGGTAGTGGTCGCGGCTCTGAAAGTAATACTCGCGATTGGTCACGGTAACGATGTCGCCGCGGCCGTCGAACAGCCCGGCGGCGCGGCGGTAGGTCTTGCTCAGCAGCGACTGGCCGTCAGGCAGGATCATGAAGGGTTTGGGATGGCCCTCGCGGGACATCGGCCACAACCTCGTTCCGGCACCGCCGGAGAGAATCATGGGAATCAGCATGGCCTACTCCTTGGCGACGCGTTTCATGTCCGCATCCATCATCATGCGGATCAGGGTGTCGAGGTCGGTCCGGGGTTTCCAGCCAAGAACCCGTTGGGCCTTGGCCGGGTTGCCGAGCAACACGTCCACCTCAGCCGGGCGGAAAAACGCCGGGTCGATCTTCACGAAGTCACGGTAGTCCAGGCCCACATGCTCGAAGGCGATCCTGCACATCTCGCGCACAGTGGTGGTCACGCCTGTGGCAACCACGTAATCGTCGGGTTTGTCCTGTTGCAACATCAGCCACATGGCTTCGACATAATCGCCGGCAAAGCCCCAGTCGCGCTTGGTGTCGATATTGCCCAGGCGTAACTCCTGCTGTTTGCCTTGCTTGATGCGCGCAGCGGCGTCGGTGACCTTGCGCGTCACGAATTCGATGCCGCGCAGGGGCGATTCATGATTGAAAAGAATGCCGCTGCTGGCGTGCAGACCGAAGCTTTCGCGGTAGTTGACGGTGATCCAGTGGCCGTACAGTTTCGCCACGCCATAGGGGCTGCGTGGGTAGAACGGGGTGTGCTCATCCTGCTGCTCGGCCTGGATAAGGCCAAACATTTCGCTGGTGGACGCCTGGTAGAAACGGGTTTGAGGGCTGAACTGGCGAATGCCTTCGAGCAGGTGGGTCACCCCGAGGCCATCGACGATTCCCGTGGTCACCGGCTGGTTCCAGGAGGCGGCGACGAAACTCTGCGCGGCCAGGTTATACACCTCATCCGGCGCAGACTTGATCACGGCGCGTTGTACCGAGCAGGCATCGGCCATGTCGCCGTCCAGGTAAACAATGTCGTTCTCGATCCCGGTCTCGCGTAGCCGCCAGCGCGAATCGCTGCTTCGCCGGGCCACCAGGCCATGGACTTTGTAACCCTTGTCGAGCAGCAACTTGGCCAGATACGCGCCGTCCTGGCCGGTGATCCCTGTGATCAATGCACTTTTCATTCTTGTTGTACCCGTATCTCCCAGTCGGACAGGATCGCCCGCAAGGATTGTTGTGTTGTTGTTTCAGGCGTCCATCCCGTGGCCTGGCGTAGCTTGGCAGGGCTACCGCAGACGCGACGCTGTTCTGCGCGGCGAAGACGCGCAGGGTCCTGGATCAATTGCACATCGACCTGGGCGATGTCGCCCAATTGTTCGATCAGGCTGCGAATGCTTTGCTCGTGACCCGAGCAGATGTTGTAGGTCTGCCCAGGCGCGCCGTGTTCCAGCAACGCCAGGTAGGCTGAAATCACATCGCCTACGTCAAGAAAGTCGCGGGTGACATCGATATCGCCCACTTGCAGCTGGGCCGATTGCAGGCCCAGCTTGATGCGGCTGATCTGCCGGGCCGCGCTGGCGATGACGAAACTGTCTTTCTGACCGGTGCCGATGTGGTTGAAAGGACGGGCTACCAGCACCGGCCAGCCTTCGCTCATGCCCCATTGCAGGCTCAGCAGTTCGGCTGACAGCTTGCTGACGGCATAGGGGTTGCGCGGGGCGGGGGCGTGCAGTTCGGTAATGGGGAGCTGGGTTTCATTGACCTGGCCATACACATCACCAGAGCTGACATACAGAAATGTTCCGGTGAACCCCCGGGCCTTGAGGGCCTGGAGAAGATTCAAGGTGCCTAGCAGGTTGATTTGCAGGGTGCGGGCCGGATCGCGAAAGGCTTCGGGAACGAATGTCTGGCCTGCCAGGTGGATCACGGCATCGGGGATCTCGGACCAGAGACCTTCCAGGGATCTACCGTCTGTCAGGTCATAACGGCTTGGGACGGACATCACCTGCCAACTGGAATTGGGGGCATCCAGGCGAGATTTGATGTGGCGTCCTACGAAACCGCCGAGGCCTGTTACGAACAGACGTTTTTTCAAGCACCAGCCCTCTCGATGCAAACTTCGTCTGGTGCGGATCTGAGTAGGATATTTCCGTAAGTTCGGAGAAACCTATTCGAAAGTCAGCCCAGAGGAAGCGTTTGTTGTAGTTGTTTGGTTGCCAATCTGTGCCAATTTCGAAGCAATTTCAACTATGTAAATCGTGACCGGTCAGTTCTCATATTTATAGCCGGTTTATTCTCATTCGCCTGTTCACGAACCCTTGGTTGATGTGGTTAGAATGCCCCTTGTCACGACCCCTGCGATGTCGATTTCAAGTCGAACCACGGGGCAAGGGCCACTAAAAACAAGAACGAGACGGGTACGCAGACAATCGACGAGCAACGGCCTCCTGGCCGGGCCGGTTCGTGAGTCGACCGTCATGAGGTGGAGTCGCCGGGATGGCCGCTCCATGATGGGATGCCATGAATTTCATTCTTTACTCGGACGTAAACGATCACTCCATCAGCCAGAGCCTCGGCCGCCCTGAGTACAGTTATTACTTTGTGCTCAAGGCTTATCGCCCCGTGCTGGAAAGCCTGGGCCGGGTGCATGTGGTGTCATCGGTCGCCGAGGTCGATCCGCTCTATCAAACGTTGCAGCAGGCGGGGCAGGACTGTCTGTTTCTCTCGTTTTCACCTCCCCACAAGACGCCCGTCGATCTGTTGTGCCCCATGGTCTGCGTGGTGGCCTGGGAATTCGATTCGATTCCGGCCGAGCACTGGGATGACGACCTGCGCCATGACTGGAGCCGCACGCTGGCGCGCCATGGCCGGGTGATTACCCTGTCCAGCCACACGGCCGAGGCGATCCGTCGTACGTTGGGCGAGGATTTCCCGGTGCTGGTTTTGCCCACGCCACTGTGGGAACGCTTCGCTGCGGTTCGTGAGCAATATCCCATCACACCGGTCAATCCGGGCACGGTCTTGCAGATCAAGGGCTGCATCATCGACAGCCGTCCCCTTGGGCTGTCGGCAGATGGCTTGATTGCTCCGCTGATCGAAGAGGCACCGGTGCAAGCGCTCGTCGAACCACCGGCCCTGACGTGGCGGCGCCGCGTTTTCATCTCCCGACATTACCTGCGCGAAGTGCTGCGCGCCTTAACCGGCAAGGCTGATCAAGGGCCGTTGTGGCTGATCAAGCACAATCTGTTGTGCTGGTATCGCGAAGCGGTTCGCGACTTGGTGCCAGTGCCGGTGCGGGTTTCGGTGAGCCGGGTTGTAAGAGGGCCGGCGGCGCCGGTGCCAGATGTTGTCGAACCGATCCCAGAACCGGCGCCACCGGAACACCCCCAGGCGGCTCTACCGGACACCAGTCTGATGGTGGAAACCCAAGTCAGCGGGGTGGTGTATGTCAGCGTGTTCAACCCCGATGACGGTCGCAAGAACTGGCATCACTTGATCACGGCATTTTGTTGGGCGCTGCGGGACGTCGAGGACGCCACGCTGGTGCTGAAAATGACCCAGAACGACCTGTCGACCTACTACGTCGAGTTGCTCACGCTGCTGTCCCAGCTATCGCCGTTCAGCTGTCGGGTAGTGGTGATGCATGGCTATCTGGAGGACGAGCAATTCGCCCGGTTGTACGGTGCGGCGAGTTTTTACGTCAATGCTTCGCGCTGCGAAGGCTTGTGCCTGCCGCTGATGGAGTTCATGTCTTGCGCGCGCCCGGCCATCGCGCCGGACCACACGGCGATGCGTGACTACATCGATAGCGAGGTGGCCTTTATCGTCAAATCCAGCCATGAACCCACCATCTGGCCGGAAGATTCGCGCATTTTGTACCGCACCCTGCGCCATCGGCCCGACTGGGGATCGCTGAAACTTGCTTACCAACAGAGCTACGCCATGGCCCGGCATCAGCCGCAGGCCTACCAGGCCATGGCGGTGGCGGCGAATGAGCGCATGCGTCGCTATTGCGGTTTTACCCCGGTGCAGCAGCGCCTGGTGGATTTCCTGGCCCCGCAAGGCCGTGCCGAGAATGCGCCGCTGCTGGCCCAGGTGGGCTCCACATCATGCTGATCATCGTTTATTCGGAAACCAATCAGAGCAACATTCTGGCGAACCTCGGCAAACCCGAATACAGCTATTACTTCGTGCTCAAGGAGTTTCGCCCGGTACTGGAGCGGCTGGGGCGTGTCATTGAAGTGACCCGGCCGGAAGAAGAAGTCGATCAGCTATATGCCGATTGCCTGGGGCGCGGCGAGGATTGTGTCTTCCTGTCCTTTTCCCCGCCTCATCGCACAGATGCCCACTACGCCTGCCCGACGATTCCCGTCTTCGCCTGGGAGTTCAGCACCATTCCAACCGAAAGCTGGCAGGGTGAGCCGCGGCACGACTGGCGGGTGGTCCTTGGTGCAACCGGCATGGCGATTACCCATTCCAGTTTCACTGTCAACGCCGTGCGGGAGGTAATGGGAGCGGACTTCCCCATCGTAGCCATTGCCGCTCCGGTATGGGACCGGTTTTACGCGCGCGGTGCGGTGCTGGCCCAGCGGCCTACGGTCGATCACATGCGCCTGCAGTTGCGCGGGCTGTTGATCGACAGCCGTACCGTCGACCTGCGGCCCTACGGTCCGCCAGCGCACCAGGCCGGTACGGCGCTGGTTTTTGATGCTCCTGCCCAGGATTGCGAGCTGCTTCTGGACGGAGTGGTGTATACGTCGGTCTTCAACCCTTACGATGGACGCAAGAACTGGAAGGACATGATCAGCGCATTTTGCGCGACGTTCCGCGACGTTCCTGACGCAACGCTGGTACTCAAGCTGACCCACCACGACGTCACCGCCGCTCTCAACGACATGCTGCACCATGTCTACAAGAACCAGTCATACCGCTGCCGCATCGTGCTGATCCACGGTTACCTGGCGGACGCGGACTATGAGCGGTTGGTGGAGGCCACTCGCTATGTGGTCAACTGCTCTTACGGCGAAGGCCAGTGCTTGCCCCTGATGGAGTTCATGTCCTGCGGTCGGCCGGCAATTGCACCCTTGAACACGGCGATGGCTGATTACATCGACCGCGACAATGCCTTCGTCGTCGAGTGCTCCGAGGAACTGACTGCCTGGCCCCATGACCCGCGTGCAGCGTTTCGAACCCTGCGCTATGTCACCGATTGGGACTCGCTGTGCTCGGCCTATCGCGCCAGCTACGACGCGGCCAAAAACGACCCCGAGCGTTATCGCCGCATGTCGGCCCATGCCGTGCGCAGTCTGGAAACGTTCTGCAGCCAGGCCAACGCCGAGCAGCGTCTGCGGGTGTTTTTTGAACAGGTATTGGAGCGTCGCCGGAACGCGCAGCAGCCATGATCGGGCGGTTGCTGGCGTGGCTCAGGCCGCCCGTCGTACCTGCCGCGCCGCCATCGACTGGCGCCGTGTCGCCCCGTGACGTGGGCCTCTACGATGCAATGCTCGACGGCTGGTTTCTCAACGACAGCGGCGAGCTGCTCAAAGGCTTTGCTATCACCGCCCAGGACACCTTGTTGGACGTTGGTTGCGGGGAGGGCGTGGCGACCTTGTTTGCAGTACGCCAAGGCGCTTCAGTGATTTTTACCGACAGCGAGCACGACAAGGTGCGCAGCCTGGCCCGTCAGGTCGAGGCCCAGACCCGCGCGCCGTTTCTGGGTCTGGTCAGCAATAGCCTGCCGCTGCCGCTGGCCGATGGCTGCGCTGACAAAATCGTGTGCATGGAAGTGCTCGAGCATGTCGACCAACCCGAGCCGTTCTTGGCCGAACTGGTGCGCATGGGCCGGCCAGGGGCGCAGTACCTGCTCAGCGTGCCGGCCCCGGTGGGCGAGCATTTACAGCAGGGCATCGCACCGCCGGGTTACTTCCAGTCTCCCAACCATGTGCAGATTTTCAGTGCCGAACGATTCGCTGCATTGGTGGAGGACGCGGGGCTGGTCATCGAGCATCGCCAGGCCAGCGGCTTTTTCTGGGTCATGGGCATGATTTTTTTCTGGGCCAGTGAACGCGCGGCCGGACGAGCCCTCGAGGGGGCGGTGCGTGACCGGATCCAGGCACCTTACCCGCCGCTGATGGAGAGCTGGGCGACTCTCTGGCAGGGCGTGCTGACACGACCCGATGGCCTGGCGATCAAGCAGGTCCTCGATCAATTCATGCCCAAGAGCCAGGTCATCATTGCCCGCAAACCTGATCCTGCCACCCGGAGCTCAGCATGAGCAGCAAGCGAATCATGGACATCGAGTTGTTGCGCGCCGTTGCGGTGATGGGTGTGCTGTTCCATCACGTACAAGGCATGCCGTTTCCCGGCGGATGGCCGCGTCTGTCGGCTCTTTCCGGTAGCTTCCAACTATGTTGGGGCGTGGATCTGTTCTTCGCGATATCGGGCTTTGTCATTGGCCGCAGTCTGATCCCGCAACTGCGCGGTTGTGACAATTCTCGGCAGTTCTGGGCCACCGCCCGGGAATTCTGGATTCGCCGGGCGTTTCGCCTGCTGCCGTCGGCGTGGCTCTGGTTGCTGCTGATGCTGCTGGCTGCGTTGTTTTTTAATCGTTCCGGTGCGTTTGGCAGTGTGCAAGCCAACGTACAGGCGACCCTGGCCGGTTTCCTGCAATTCGCCAATTTGCGTTTTGCCGATGCATTCATGCGGTATGAATATGGTGCGAGCTTTGTTTACTGGACGCTCTCGCTGGAAGAGCAGTTCTATTTGATTCTGCCGCTGCTGGTGTTCGTCTCGCGCCGGTATCTGGTCTGGGTGTTGCTGGCGGTGGTGCTGGTACAGTTTTTCACCTGGCGTGCGGTATGGCTCTCGGTGATCCGCACCGACGCCCTGGCCCTCGGCGTGCTGCTGTCGATCTGGAGCTTGCGGCACGGGTACGGGCGGTTCGAGCCCAGGTGGCTGCGCTGGCCCGGAGCGGGGATGTTGCTGATCGTCGTTTTGGGGGGCGTGATGGCGTGGATTGCCACTGAACACTTCAATCTGTCGTTCTACCGTCTTGGGGTCATCGCGCTGCTCAGTGCCGTGCTGGTATGGGTGGCCTCCTATGACCGGGACTATCTGCTGCCGCGCAGTCCTTTGAAAACCGCGTTGACCTGGGTTGGCAGCCGCTCCTACGGGATCTATCTGATCCACATCCCGGTGTTTTTCCTGCTGCGCGAGCTGTGGTTTCGTTTCGCCCCGTTGGGGTCGCCGGACGTGGCGAGTGATCCTTGGCTGGCCCTTGCCTGTGCCTTGACGCTGATCGGGCTGTTGAGCGAACTCAACTACCGGATGGTTGAAATGCCCATGCGCCAGCGCGGAGCTCAACTGGTTGAACGCCTGCGTGCCGCCCGTCCCGTCCTTCCCGTCTCTGGAGCCCCTTCATGCTGAGCCTTTTGAAGAAACTCACCACGGGTACGCCCGCGCCCGCAACACCAGCGGCCGACAAGGTCGATCCCTATATGCTCGGGCTGCACGATGCGATGCTCAGCGGCTGGTTCAATCAGCAAACCGGAGAGCTGTTCAGCGGTTTCCCGGTTGCGCCTGAGGACACATTGCTGGACGTTGGCTGCGGCGACGGTGGCAACGTGCATTTTTGTGGCATGCGCGGGGCGAAGATCATCATCGCCGACATCGACGCGGCCAAGGTCGAGGCCACCCGCCAGCGCTTGAGCGACACTCCGGCGCGTGACGTCGAATGCCATGTGACCGACTGCAACCCGCTGCCCATTGCCGATGGGACGGTCACCCGCGTGGTGTCCACGGAAGTCATTGAGCATGTCGACGACCCGGCGCAGTTTCTCGCCGAGCTGGTCCGGGTCGGCCGGCCCGGCGCGCTGTACCTGTTGAGCGTGCCGCACCCCAGCTCCGAAGATCTGCAAAAAGACATCGCCGCGCCGGAGTATTTCCAGAAGCCCAACCACATTCGGATCATCAGTGAAGAGCAGTTCAAGGCGATGGTCAGCGAGGCCGGCCTGGAGGTGCTGAGCCACAGCCAGTACGGTTTCTACTGGTCGATGTGGATGCTGTTGTTCTGGGAAGCGAAAGTCGATTTCAGCAATGCCGACCACCCGTTGCTCAACCATTGGGCAGACACCTGGCAAGCGGTGCTCAATTCGCCACGCGGCGCGCAGATCAAGCAGGCACTGGACGCGGTGGTGGCCAAGAGTCAGGTGATTATTGCGCGCAAGCCTGAATGACAGGGTGCCGAGGATGAATTCATTTGTGGCAGGTGCGGGAGGGGTTAATCTGCCAGCCTTTTTTGGGGTGGTGAAATTCCATGGCGTTTCTTTTCCGGCTATCGCTGACCCTTGCCGCATTGCTTTTAAGCGGCTGTGAACAGTCCCCGCCACCGGCTCTCGATCAACAACTCTATGTCTGGCAGCGCCAGTGGACGCCGGCCCACGTGCTGGCGCTCCAACAAAGCCATAAGGATTTTTCCAGCCTGCGCATTCTTGCCTTGCAGGCCTTTCCCCAGGCCGGCTGGAGCCGCGCGCGGATCGATGCGCAACTGCTCAAGGCTGACGGTCGACCGCTGATCGCAGTGATACGCCTGGACGGTCAGCTCAAATTTCTGGATCAGGACGATGTGATCGCGCAGATCCAGCAGCTGCTGAGCGACTGGCAAGCGCAAGGCCTGGCCCCAGTAGGGATCGAGATCGACCACGACGCCGGTAGTGCGCGACTGCCTGCCTATGGCGCATTTTTGAACCGCTTGCGGCAAGCCCTGCCCGCCACGCTGGGGCTGAGCATCACGGCATTACCTGCCTGGCTCGACAGCCCTGCGTTGCCAGGGCTGCTGCGGACGGTGGACAGCAGCGTGTTGCAGGTCCATGCGGTCAGTGATCCCCGGCAGGGGCTGTTCGACCCGAAACAGGCTTTGCGCTGGGCCGAACGCTGGAGCGGTGTTACCACGCGACCGTTCTATCTGGCCCTGCCAGCCTACGGCATGGCGCTGTTGACTCAGGACAGTGGTGTGCCGGTGGTTGAAAGCGAAGTGCCGATCGATCAAGGCGGCGAGCGTCGTGAGCTGCTGGCCGACCCGCAGCAAGTGGCCGGGCTGGTGACAGAACTGCGGGCCGACCCGCCGACACATCTGGCCGGGCTGATCTGGTTTCGCCTGCCGCTGGCGGATGACCGACGTGCCTGGAGCTTGACCACCCTCGGTGCCGTTGCGCGGGGGGAACGCCTGGACAGTCGGTTGGCCTTGCGTATGCGTGAACAGGGTGGGCTTTACGATATTGCGTTGGTTAACCAGGGCAATCTCGACAGTCCCTGGCCGCAACGCCTGACCTTGGTCGTTGGTGCCTGCGACGGTGCCGATGCGCTGGCGGGGTACACGTTGCAACAAACTCCCGGACTGCTTACCTTCACCCGCATTCAGGAAGGCCGCCTGGCCGCAGGCGCCCAGCGTGCCGTTGGCTGGGCGCGCTGTACGAAAATTGACCAAGGAGGTTTCAATGTTCACCCGTAAGTGGCCCAGTCGTCTGCTCTGCCTGAGCCTCAGCCTGCCGTTGGGCCAGGTGCTGGCCTGCGGACCGGATTTCCCGATGCGCCTGCTGGATAACCGCAGCCAATCGCTGGCGGATTTGCCCGAAGGCAGCTTTCGCTTCGAGATCAGTCGTCTCGGCCACGCCATAGCCGGGCTCAAGTCGGCCACCGATGCGACGGCCAACCCGGATCAGCGTTATGGTGATGTGCCTGCCTACGTCGAACAACGCAACAAGGCCGAACGGCTTGGCCTGACCCCGCCGCAGCAAGCGGTGGTGGAGCGGGTGCGGGCGCTGACCGATGTTCAGCAGGTCACCACCGAAGCGGCGAATCTGCCTGCCGAACTGCGGCTGTACGCGATCGGCGCGGCAGCCTTCAACGCCGGCGAGCATGCGCTGGCGGTCGATTCGTTCCGTCAGTTGCTCGCGTTGCCATCGCACGAGCGCCGGTTGCGCAGCACATGGGCCGCGTATTCCCTGGGACGAGCCTTGTTCGCCATGAGCAGCGAGGCGGGCAACGGTGAACCGGCCGTATTGCTGGAGCAGGCTCAAGAGGCGTTCCGTCAGGCTCGTCAGTTGAGCATCAGTGGCTTCAGTGACCCGTTGGAGTTGGGTGTCGCCAGCCTCGGCGAAGAAGCCCGGGTTGCCTACACCCGTGACGATTGGAACAGTGCCATTGAACTCTACGCCAGCCAGAACCGGCTGGGCTCCGAGGTCGGCTACAGTTCGTTGAAACAATTGGTCGGTGACCTGAGCGAGCTGCCGGACGAGCAGTTGATGCGCCAGCTCAAAGGCAAAGCAGTGCAGCAACTGCTCACCGCTTCGTTGCTCAGCCGTATCGGTTGGTCATTCGGTGAGCAACCGGCCGGCGAGAAGCGGCTGGTCAAGTTGCTGCAAGCCAGCACCCGTGACAGTCTCGATAATGCCGATCGTCTGGCGGCGGTGAATTATCAGCAAGGCGATTATGTCGCCGCCAAGGCGTTCCTGGAAAAGGCTGGGGATAGCGGGCTGGCCTGGTGGCTGCGGGCCAAACTGGCGGTGCGCGAGGGTGACAAAGGCGCCGCGGCGGCGGCCTATGCCAAAGCCGCCCAGGCGTTTCCCAAAGACGAGTCGTGGGGCGAGCGACGCACGCCGGATTGGAATTACGAGTCCGTGCAACCCAAGTGTCGGGTCGAAGGCGAAAGCGCGATCCTGGCCTTGCAACGGGGCGATTACCTTCAAGCCTTCGATCAGCTCTACCGCAGCCAGAGCATTTATTGGTATGACGCCGCTACGGTCGCTGAGCGGGTGCTGACCGTCGACGAACTCAAGCAGTACGTCGATGCTCAAGTCCCGGCGGTGCCGCCGTTGAGCCAGCAGGATCGCGACAATTACGTGCAACTGCCGGTGGCCGCGAACCTGCGCAATCTGCTGGGGCGCCGCTTGCTGCGAGAAGGACGCTACGACGAGGCGCCGGACTACTTCGACAACGTCGAGCTACAGAACCAGGCCCGAGCGTATGGGCAGTTGCGCCAGGAGGCCGAGTCCAGGTGGTGGCCCACTCGACGGGCCGAGGCGTATTTCAATGCATCCTGGTTCGCGCGTACCCATGGTATGGAACTGCTCGGTTACGAGATGGCGCCGGACTACGCCACCTTTGGCGGCAACTACAGCCTTGAACCCGCCGACCTGAAGGTTGGACCGCTGATCAGCGAAGGCGAGTGGCAACGCCAGCAGGCCAGCGCCGCGCAACCGGACGCGCGTTATCACTATCGTTTTGTCGCCACGGCGTTGGCGAGCCAGGCGGCCGATAACCTGCCCCATACCAGCCATGCGTTTGCGGCGGTGCTGTGCGCCGCGGTGGGGTACAACTCCAGCCTGGCGGAGCAACGTGCGTTGTATCAACGTTATGTGCAGCACGGCCCTTACGTGGAGTGGGCCTGGGATTTTGGCCGCCACTGCCCTTATCCTGATTTTCGTAACGCGGACAAACGCTACGTGACCCAGGCGCTGGAGCCGATTCGTTCGGTGTTGCGGCCCTATAAGGTTTGGCTGCAAATAGCCGGTGGCCTGCTGGTGGTGGCGCTGGGGCTGGGATTGATCAGCCGTCGCCAGCGCAAGGCCCGGATTTCGGCTCGTTAAGCTTTGTAGACATCCAGATACGCGGGGAGCAAGCCTTGCTCCCCGCGTGTTGTGGATAAGTTCACGCATTACATCTGTGTCGCCATCCCTTCCACATTCATCGCCGCCTGGCGCAAGGCTTCCGAGCGGGTAGGGTGCGGATGGCAAGTCAGCGCGATGTCCTGGGCTGAGGCGCTGAACTCCATGGCGACGCAGTATTCCCCGATCATCTCGCTGACGCTCGGCCCCACCAGGTGTACGCCGAGGATTTCATCGGTCCGTTCATCGGCCAGTACTTTGGCGAAACCTTCGGTCTCGTGGTTGATCTTCGCCCGGCTGTTGGCCGTGAACGGAAACTTCCCGACCTTGTAGGCGCGGCCTTCAGCCTTGAGCTGTTCTTCGGTCTTGCCGACGCTGGCCAGTTCTGGACGGGTGTAGATAACGTTGGGGATCAGGTCATAGTTGACCTCGCCGGCCTTGCCGACGATCTGTTCGATGCAGGCCATGGCCTCGTCTTCCGCCTTGTGGGCCAGCATCGGGCCGGATGTCACGTCGCCGATCACCCACACGCCGGGCGCTTCGGTGCGGTGGCCCTTGTTGGCGAGCAGGCCGCGTTTGTCGGTGCTGAGGCCGACGTTCTCAAGCCCCAGCCCCTGGGTATACGGCCGACGGCCAATGGCGACCAGCACATAATCTGCATCCAAGAGCTGCGTCTCGCCGCCCGCTGCAGGCTCAACCTGCAATTGCACGCCGCTGGCCGAAGACGTGGCGCCGGTGACTTTGGAACTCAGTTTGAACTGGATGCCTTGTTTGCCCAGGGCCCGTTGCAAGGTCTTGCCGGCCTCGCCATCCACGCCAGGACAGACGCGATCGAGGTATTCCACCACCGTGACCTCAGCGCCCAGGCGCCGCCAGACCGAACCCAATTCGAGGCCGATGACGCCTGCGCCGATCACCACCAGATGACGCGGCACTTCACTCAAGGACAATGCACCGCTGGAGTCGAGGATGCGCTGGTTATCGATCGCCACACCCGGCAGGGGAGTGGGCTCGGAACCGGTGGCGATGACGATGTCCTTGGCGCTCAGTGTGGTCTTGCCGCCGTCTTCACCAGTGACCGTCACTGTGCCGGGCCCGTCGATGTGGCCCCAGCCTTTGATCCATTCGACCTTGTTCTTGCGAAACAGGAACTCGATACCCTTGGTCAGGCCTGCCACGCTCTCGTCCTTCTGCTTCATCATTTGAGCGAGGTTGAGGGTGGGGCGGACTTCGATGCCCAGATTGGCGAATGGCGTTCCCATGGCCGCTTCGTACAGCTCCGAGGCGTGGAGCAATGCTTTGGAGGGCATGCAACCGACGTTCAGGCAGGTGCCGCCCAAGGTGGCTCGGCCCTCGACACAGGCGGCCTTCAAGCCCAACTGTCCGGCGCGAATCGCCGCGTTATACCCACCGGGGCCACCGCCCAGAATGATCACGTCGTAGTTGCTCATGGCGCTTCTCCCGCTCTGCTTGAGAAAAATTATGATCGTAATATGTGCGTTCTCGAATATCTCGGTCAAGGGCCAGGGTCGAGAATTTGCGAGAAGGTGCTCAAACATAAATTTCACAAGAGTCGTTATAAGGTAACGATATGTAACAGAGTCGCGTCGGGGTGGTATGCAAATCGATCTTGATGTCGAGGGGGCAGAGGTAGCCCAGTTGCCGCGGTTCCAGCAGGCGCTCTTTCAGGGGCGTCGCTTGAGGCGGATCGCCTTCGGGTTGGGTGGCGTAGCGAGCCTGGGTCTGGTGGTGGCGTTTTTCATCGGGTTGTTCTCGCCGCAGTCGATGTGGCCGCCGCTGCTGGTCAGTCAAAGTGCCGGAGTATGGGTGCTGGTGGCGGGTCTGCAATCGGCCTGGTGGATCACCCAGTGGCGGGGCATGGCGCTGATGCCGGTTATGGATATCCCGGTTTCTGAAACCCCGCCAGTGGATGACCATGGCTGGTATGAGCGCCTGCTGGATCGAATCAGTGTCCGTTGGATCGCCCTGCTCAAGCACATCGGCGGCCCCACATTGTGGCTGCTCGGTTGGGCACTCCTGGTGCTGTTCAGTCTGGAGCAAACCTGGAACCTGGAATTACCTGCGACCGAGCTCGGCGTGTCGGCCAGTGTGGGAGCGATGCTCTCTTTGCTGCTGGCGTTCGGGTTGTTGGTGTTGGAGCGTCAGTGGGTCCAGCAATCCCCTCAGCAATGGCCGGAGGCCCAGGCGCTGGCTCAGCTGACCCGGGTGGCGATTGTCGTACTGGTGCTGGGCGCCTTGTGCGTGCTGTTCGCCGCACAAGCGTCCATCTGGCCGGTGCGCCTGGCCGTGCTGATGGGGGTGCTGCCGGCTCTGGTGGCGGCGGAATTGTTACTGCGCGCATTGCTGTCGTTGTGCAGCCCGCGCCGGGATTCCCTGGAGCCATCATTGCTGGGCCGAAGCGTCGTCGCCGACCTGTTGCGCTGGCCACCACGGCCGTTGTCGGCGCTGCAACATGAGCTGCACAGCCATTTCGGGATCGACTTGCGTCAGATCTGGGCGTTCAGCTACATGCGTCGCGCCTTTTTGCCGGTGCTGGCGCTAGTGTCCTTGGTGGGGTGGCTGCTGACCGGCGTGCATGAGGTTGCGTTGCAAGGGCGGGGCATCTACGAGCGTTTTGGTAAACCGGTGGAAGTATTCGGCCCTGGCCTGCAAGTCGGCTTGCCGTGGCCGTTGGGCAGGGTGTTGAACGTCGAGAACGGCGTCGTGCATGAACTGGCCACCAGCGTCGGCGGCAACCGGATGGTTACCGAGGCTGATTCAGCGGAAGGACCGGCACCCGCGGCTGCCAATCGATTGTGGGACGCCAGTCATGTGAACGAAAAATCCCAAGTCATTGCCAGCCGCCGAGCCGACCAGCAGAGCTTCCAGATCGTCAATATGGACGTACGTTTCATTTATCGCATCGGCCTTACCGACGCGGCGGCACTGGCGGCCACCTACAACAGTGCCGATGTGCCCGCGCTGATCGGCAGCACCGCCAGCCGCGTTCTGGTGCATGAGTTCGCCTCGCGGACGCTCGATGGTTTGCTGGGTGTCGATCGGGTCAGTCTGGCGGATGAAATCGGCCGTGCAGTACAGGCTGACTTGCAGAGGCTCGACAGCGGTGTGGAAATTCTGGCAACGGTGGTCGAAGCGATTCATCCGCCGGCCGGCGCCGCCAATGCCTATCACGGCGTGCAAGCGGCGCAGATTGGCGCCCAGGCCCTGATCGCCCGGGAGCGTGGTGCCGCAGCGCAGCAGACTAACCAGGCGCAGTTGCAAGCCAGCATCGTCCATGACCAGGCTCAAGCCACCGCCCGAGAAATCAATGCGACCGCCCAAGCCGCCGACTTGCGCTTCAACGCCGAACGCCAAGCCTACGCAACGGCTGGCCATGCTTTTGTGCTGGAGCAATATCTCAGCCAGCTAAGCCAGGGACTTGGCAATGCAAAGCTGCTGATTCTCGATCATCGCCTGGGGGCTGGGAGCAACGCACCCACCCTCGATTTGCGTACGTTCACGCTGCCGGCGGATCCCGCGTCGCCGCCTAACCCGGTCCAGCCAGGAGCTGCCCATTGAGCCAGTCTTCTTCACATGATCACCATGATCATCCCGGTCACGCTCATGCCGGCCACCACCATCACCATGGGCATCATCACCATCATGACGATCCACATGTGGCCGGCCCGTTTCCTTGGGGCCGGATGGGCTGGGCGGCGCTGCTGGTGGCGTTTGCTATCGCTGCCGCCAGCCTGGTGCAAGTGCGCTCGGGAGAGGCGACGGTCATTACCCGTTTCGGCAATCCGGCGCGGGTGCTGCTGCAACCGGGTTTGAACTGGCGCTGGCCGGCACCGTTCGAAGCGGCGATCCCGGTGGACCTGCGATTACGCACCACCTCCAGCGGGCTGCAGGACGTGGGTACCCGCGACGGATTGCGGATCATTGTTCAGGCCTACGTCGCGTGGCAGGTGCAGGGTGACCCGCAAAACGTTCAGCGCTTTATGCGTGCGGTGCAGAATCAACCGGATGAAGCTGCACGGCAGATTCGCACGTTCGTTGGTTCAGCCTTGGAAACCACCGCCGCCAGTTTTGATTTGGCCAGCCTGGTCAACACCGATGCCAGCCAAGTGCGCATCGCCGATTTCGAAGCTCAGTTGCGGCAGCAGATTGATCAACAATTGCTCAGCACCTACGGCGTTCGGGTGCTGCAAGTTGGCATCGAGCGCTTGACCTTACCGTCGGTGACGCTGGCTGCGACGGTGGACCGCATGCGCGCTGAGCGTGAAACCATTGCTACTGAGCGCACCGCCATTGGCAAGCGTGAAGCGGCGCAGATTCGTTCTGCCGCAGAGCGTGATGCGAGGATTCTTCAGGCCGATGCAAAGGTGAAAGCGGCTGAGATCGAGGCGCAGTCCCGTGTTGAAGCTGCCGGGATCTATAGCAAGGCATACGCCGGGTCCCCCCAGCTCTACAACCTTCTGCGCTCTCTGGACACCTTGGGAACAATTGTTTCCCCGGGTACGAAACTGATTTTGCGCACCGACGCCGCACCGTTTCGCGCCTTGGTAGAGGGCCCACCATCCGTGGAACGTTTAGGTGGAACACGGCCATGAGTTTGGTTCCACGTGGAACAAATGCGTCCAGTCCGTGGATTCAGGCCGGACGGCTAGCCTTTCTGGCGCTCTATGCCGTCACGGTTTTAGCCGCGCTGGCCTGGGCATTTTCAAATGTGCGACAGATTGATCCGCAGAGTCGTGCAGTGATCCTGCGTTTCGGCGCCCTGGATCGAGTCCAGAATGCCGGCCTTTTACTTGCTTGGCCTCGTCCGGTGGAACACGTGATCTTGCTGCCGGCGGCGGATCGGGTCCTGGAGCGGCGGGTTGAAAACCTGCTGCGTTCGGATGCGGCTTTGCAGGCTGACCGCGTCGCCAGTTTTGCCTCACCGGTCAGCGATGCGCTGGCCGGTTCTGGCTATCTATTGACCGGTGACGCGGGAGTGGTGCAGTTGGATGTGCGGGTGTTCTACAAAGTCAGCGAGCCCTATGCCTTCGTTGTACAGGGCGAGCATGTGTTGCCGGCGCTGGACCGGTTGGTCACCCGCAGCGCCATAAGCCTTACTGCAGCACGGGACCTGGATACGATTCTCGTGGCTCGTCCCGAATTGATCGGCCGCGATAACCAGGCGGCCGAACGTCGTGAACGCTTGCGCAGTGATCTGCTCCAGGGCATCAATCGACGCTTGGCCGATCTTGCCGCGACAGGGCAGGGGCTAGGGATTGAGGTGGTGCGCGTCGATGTGCAATCGAGCCTTCCGGGCCCTGCGGTGAGTGCGTTCAATGCGGTACTGACCGCTAGCCAGCAGGCAGACCAAGCCGTGGCGAACGCCCGCACCGAAGCCGAGAAACTGACCCAGACCGCCCGCGAGGACGCCGACCGTGCCCTTCAGATTGCCCATGCTCAGGCCAGTGAACGGCTCGCCAAAGCCTCGGCTGACACTGCTACGGTCCTCAGCCTGGCGAAGACTCAGGAGAGCGATCCTCAGATGTTGCTACGTCTTTATCGTGAACGTATCCCCGGGATTCTTCGCCAGGCCGGTTCAGTGACAACGGTCGATCCGCAAGACGATTCCCGCCTGATCATTCAGGGAGCTGAGCAATGAACGCCGAGACCCTCACCGCGCCCATGTTGTCTTCCAGCGAACAGCGTACGGTTGCGCGGCAACTGACGCTGGCGATGATTGCCCTCGGTCTGCTCGCGTTGGGTCTGGTATGGCGCGGGTGGGCGCCGGAGCAGAACGCTGTCAGCCAACTACTGTGGGGGGCGGCCTCCGTGTTGGTGGCTGGACCGGTGATGCGTTCGGCCTGGTACAGCCTGCGATATCCGAGCCTGCATGGCGTCACCGATCAACTGATTGCCCTGGCCATGCTCGGCGCTTGGGCGACGGGGGATTTGCTGACGGCTGCGCTGTTGCCGATCATCATGACCTTCGGTCACGTGCTGGAGGAGCGCAGCGTCCTCGGTTCCCAGGAAGCCATCGATGCCCTCGCCCAACTGACCCGAAGCCAGGGGCGCAAGGTTCAGGCCGACGGCTCGATAATCGAAGTCGACAACGCCACGCTCCAACCCGGCGATGTGGTGGAGGTGCGTGCCGGTGATCGGGTGCCGGTGGATGGTCGGGTCCTGTCTGGCCAGGCCAGTCTCGACACCGCGCCCATTACGGGTGAATCGGTGCCGTTGGAGGCGCTGGTGGGCACTGAGGTCTTTGGGGGCGCGATCAACCTCGATGGCCTGCTACGCCTGGAAGTGACTCGCACGGGGGATGAGTCGACGCTGGGCAGAGTCATTGCCCTGATGCAAAACGCCGAGCGCTCCAAACCGCCCATCACACGGTTGCTTGAACGGTACGCCGCCAGCTATCTGGTGCTGGTGTTGCTGTTGGCGGCGGTGACCTGGTTCGTTACAAACGACGCCCAGGCGATGCTGGCGGTGTTGGTGGCAGCGTGTCCTTGCGCACTGGTCCTGTCAGCTCCGGCGACGGCGGTTGCCGGCATCGCAGTCGCGGCGCGTCATGGAATCCTGATCCGTAGTGCGGCCTTCCTGGAGGAACTGGCGGACCTGACCTCGCTGGTCGTCGACAAAACGGGCACGCTTACCCACGGCATCCTTCGCCTGCAATCCATCGACAGCGTCCGCGAGCATGAATCCTTTCTGCTGCCATTGGCCGCCAGCCTCGGTTCGGCCAGTAGCCATCCGGTCAGTCGTGCGTTGGCTGGGTTGGTGGCGCCGGAAAAATATCTGCCGCTGACCGAAATCCACGAACACCAAGGGTTGGGTGTGGTGGCGACGACCGACCAAGGTGAGGCGGCTCTTGGTCGGGCTGAGTTGTTCGCCCGGTTGGGGATCGAGACTTCGCCGATCCCTGACCATGACGGACCTATTGCCGGCCTGGCCTTGGGTGGAACGTTCATCGCCTGGCTGTTGTTGGCCGACAGCACCAAGCCGGAAGCGCGCCAGGCCATGGCTGAGTTGCGGGCGCTGGGCCTGGGGCGCCAGTTGTTGCTGACCGGGGACCGCCAGAGCGTAGCCAACAGACTGGCGCGTGAAATCGGTATTGGCGAAGTGCAGGCTCACGCTTTGCCTGAAGACAAACTTAAACGGGTCATGGCCGAGATCGACCACGGCTTGCGACCCATGGTGGTGGGGGATGGCATCAATGATTCCCTGGCGCTCAAGGCCGGAGTAGTGGGCATAGCGATGGGGGCGGGTGGCTCGGACATCGCGCTTGCGTCGGCGGACATTGTATTGATCGGCAGTGACCTGCGCCGCCTCGGCACCTGCGTGCGCCTGAGTCGTCGATGCAGGCGCACGTTGCAGGTCAACGTGATCATCGGGTTGGGCTGGACGCTGGCGATCATCGCTTTCGCCGCATTCGGTTGGCTTGGCGCGGCTGGGGCGATGATCGCGGCATTGCTGCATAACGTGAGCACGTTGCTGGTCTTGGGTAATGCCGGGCGTCTTTTGCGGTTTCAGGAACCGTTGTTGAAAATCGAGACCCTCGACCAAAGGGGAATTTCGGCGAACTGTAGGCCATACTCATAGTCAGCTACGCAGAGGGTGTACCCCTTCAGGGAGTTACTGGTTAGAACAGTAGATGTGGAAGGCGATAGAAAAAGGCTATAAATTCGATAGCCTGCTATTTTTCTAGGATGGTCTACCCTCATTTCAGTCGTCTGAAACAAGGGGGATATCTCATGCTCGCGCAACTTCCACCGGCCTTACAGAATCTGCATTTACCGCTTCGGCTGCGGCTCTGGGACGGCCATGAGTTTACGTTGGGTGCCGACCCCAGCGTCACGATCGTGGTCAAGGACCCACAAATGGTCGCGCAATTCACCCACCCCAGTCTGAACGCGCTGGGTGCGGCGTTTGTAGAAGGCAAGCTGGAACTCGAAGGTTCGATCAACGAAGTCATTCGCGTCTGTGATGAACTGAGTCAGGCGCTGATGGAAGACGATGGCGCGAATCAACCCGTGCGTTCAGTTCATGACAAGGAAACCGACGCCAAAGCGATTTCCTATCATTACGACCTTTCCAACGCGTTTTATCAGCTGTGGCTCGACAGCGACATGGCTTATTCCTGTGCCTATTTCGAGACCGGTAGCGAAACCCTCGAACAAGCCCAGCAAGCCAAATTTCGCCATCTGTGTCGCAAACTGCGTCTGCAACCCGGTGATTATCTGCTGGATGTGGGGTGCGGATGGGGTGGTTTGGCCCGTTACGCTGCCCGGGAATTCGGCGCCAGGGTCTTCGGCATTACCCTCAGCCAGGCGCAACTGACCCTCGCTCGGGAACGGGTCAAGGCGCAGGGGTTGGAGGATCAAGTGGAGTTGCAGTTGCTCGACTATCGGGACTTGCCCCAGGACGGTCGCTTCGACAAGGTGGTCAGCGTCGGCATGTTCGAGCATGTCGGTCATGCCAATCTCCAGCAGTACTGCAAAACGCTTTTCGGCGCGGTTCGCGAGGGTGGCTTGGTGATGAATCATGGCATCACCGCCAAGCACACTGACGGTCGCCCGGTCGGACGTGGCGCGGGCGAGTTCATTGAGAAGTATGTGTTCCCCAATGGCGAGCTGCCGCACCTGTCGATGATTTCCGCCCAGATCAGCGAAGCGGGGTTGGAGATTGTCGATGTGGAAAGCCTGCGCATGCATTACGCCCGCACGCTCGATCATTGGAGTGAGCGGCTGGAAGACAACCTTGAGGCCGCCGCCAAAGAAGTGCCGGAGCAAGCGCTGCGGATCTGGCGGCTTTATCTGGCCGGATGCGCCTACGCATTCGCCAAGGGGTGGATCAACCTGCACCAGATCCTGGCGGTGAAGACGCACGCCGATGGCAGCCATGAATTGCCCTGGACTCGCGACGACATCTATACCCCTTGATCAGATGTGTGCCACTTAGAGTATCGGGGAAATAAGCCGGGCGATCCGCATGCCGATCTTCTGCAGGCGGTGGGTCTCCCGGCTTTCCTGTTTGTCTATTTCCAGCGCTTGGGCGAAGTCGTCCTCGAGCATCTGCTCGACCTGAGTGGCGAACGAAATATCCACGGTCAGTAGCATCACCTCGAAGTTGAGCCGGAACGAACGATTGTCCAGGTTGGCGCTGCCGATGGCGCTGATTTCCCGGTCAATCAGCACGACTTTCTGGTGCAGGAAGCCCGGCTCATAACGAAACACCCGCACGCCGGCCCGTACGGCTTCGAACGCGTACAGGCTCGACGCCGCGTAAACGACCTTATGGTCCGGGCGGGAGGGCAGCAAGATGCGCACGTCTACCCCGCGCAATACCGCCAGGCGCAACGCAGCGAATACCGCTTCATCAGGAATGAAGTACGGCGTGGTGATCCAGACACGTTCGCTGGCCGCATGGATCGCTTCGACAAAAAACAGTGAACAGGTTTCGTACGCGTCGGCCGGGCCGCTGGCCAGTAACTGGCAGAGCACGCCATCATCCGGGTACGCGTCCGGCAGGATGAGCGGCGGCAATGAGCGGGCCGCCCAGAACCAGTCTTCAGCAAACGACTCTTGCATGCTCGCCACGACGGGCCCGCGTACTTCCACATGGGTATCGCGCCATGGCGCCAAGGGCGGCTTTTCACCCATGTACTCATCGCCCACGTTATGGCCGCCAACGAAACCCAAGACGCCGTCCACCGCGACGATTTTGAGATGGTTGCGAAAATTGACCTGGAATCGGTTGAGCCAGCCGCTACGGGTGGCGAAGGCTTTGACATGGACCCCGCCATCACGCAAAGCCTGGACGTAGCGGTGGGGCAGGGAATGGCTGCCAATGCGGTCATACAGCAGATACACCGCAACACCTTCGGCGGCTTTCTTCAGGAGCAGCGCTTTTAGACGTTGACCGAGACGGTCGTCGTGGATGATGAAAAACTGAATCAGCACGGCTTCCCGGGCCCTCTCAATGGCCTCGAAAATCGCCTCGAATGTGGCGAAGCCATTGATGAGCAAGCGCACCTGGTTGTTCGCCAGGCACGGCGTGCGGCCCAGCTTGGGCATCGCCCGTAACGAGGCGTAGGCCTCAGAGGCGCGGGCGGCGAGGGCTTCTTCGACCCATGGCCGCCAGTTCAGCTCGGAAACCGCTTTGCGCATTTCTTCGTTGGCTTGCCGGCGCGCCTTGATATAGCCGTCGAACGTGCTCCGGCCGAAAACCAGATAGGGAATCAATGTCAGGTAGGGGATAAATACCAACGACAGGGCCCAGGCGATGGAACCCTGAGCGGTGCGCACCGTAAGCACCGCGTGAACGGCGGCGATGGAACCCAGAGTGTGAAGCAGTGCGATCAGGTAACCGAAAACATGCGGGCCGAAGTAATCCATGGGGCAGCCTTGCTCCTGAAGTTTCAATGCTTAACAGACCATGTTCCACGACGGATGTCGCTAATTAATTCACTCCTGCCGAGCCTGAACCGAAGCCTGTGGGAGACGTCTAACGGCCACCTGTCCTCTGGAGTGCTTGTGATGAAAGTTTGTCTGCTGGGTTTGGCCCTGACGGTTGGTTTGTCGGTTTCTGTGGCGGCTCAGGCGCAGATGCTTCAACCAGGGTTGTGGGAACTGACTACAAGCAATATGAAGGTCGACAACCAGAATCTGCCGGACCTGCAACTGATTCTTGGCCAACTGCAAAACCAGATAACCCCGGAGCAACGGGCGATGCTGGAAAAGCAGGGCATCACCATGGGTGGCAAGGGTATTCGCGTATGCCTCACCCCGGAGCAGGTCCAGACCAATGACATTCCGCTGCAAGACCCGCAATCGGGGTGCAAGCAGCAGATCACCGAGCGCACCGGCAATCAGTGGAAGTTTCGTTTCAGTTGTCCGAAAGCCCAAGGCAATGGGGTCGCGACATTCCAGAGTGATCGGGAATTCACTACGGCGGTGAACGGCACATTCAATGCCACCGGCATCCAGCAGAACGGCAGCCTGGACACTCGCGCCGTGTGGCTGGGGCAGGATTGCGGGACGGTCAAGCCGAGGGCTTGAATCCAGCTCTGGCGTACATGAGCTGGTTGATCTGTGGCAGCAAGGCTCGTGCGCGTCGCGAGCAAGCTTTGCTCCCACGAAAGTTCGTTCAAGGACGCTTGCAAATCATGGCCGGCGCAACGCGTCGTACAACGTATTCAGGTTGTACTCGAACAGCCCGATGAAGGTACTGGCCGGTCCGCTGGCCGCCAGCGCATCGGAGTAAAGCGTGCCGCCGATGTGCGCACCGCTTTCAGCCGCTATCTGCTTGAGCAGGCGCGCGTCCTTGATGTTCTCCATGAACACGGCTTTTACTTTCGCTTTGCGTATCTGGGTAATCAGCGCCGCGACATCGGCGGCCGAGGGCTCCCGTTCAGTGGACAGGCCCTGGGGCGCGATAAATTCGATGCCATAGGCCTGTCCCAGATAGCCGAAGGCATCGTGGGACGTCACGATCCTGCGATTGCCCGGTGGCAAGGCACCAAGCTTGGCCTTGGCATCAGCGAGAAGCGCGTAGATCTTTTTCAGATACGCCTGGCTGTTACGTTCGTAGTCGGCCTTGTGGGCCGGGTCGGCGGTTTCCAGCGCCTTGGCGATGTTCCTGACGTACAGCTCGGCGTTTGCCAGGTTATGCCAGGCATGCGGGTCGGGGACGGTCTCGCCCTCTTCATCCAGCGAACGAGGAATAACGCCGCGACTGGCGCTGATCACCGGTGCGCTGGTTTCGGTGCTGGTGACCAGGCGATCCAGCCACGGTTCAAAACCCAGACCATTCTTGATGATCAGTTTGGCGCTGAGCAACGCCTTGGCGTCGTCTGGGGTGGGTTCGTAAGTGTGAGCATCCGCGTCCGGCCCCACCAGGTTGGTGATCTGGATATGCTCGCCGCCGACCTCTTGGGTCATGTCGGCAAGGATGCTGAAGCTGGTCACCACTTGGAGCTTTTCGGCGGCAGACGTGGAGAAGGACACCATCAGACTGAACAGCACGAGCAGAACGCGCATCGGGAAACACCTCATTGGGATGTGAGTAAAGGCGGGCGACGCAGCAAACCGTGCACCGGACCGAACACTACGGACAGCAGATACAACGCGCCCGCCACCAGCACGATGGCCGGCCCGCTGGGTAGCGAGAAGTGGAATGACAACAGCAGTCCGAGCCACACCGACACACATCCAAACAGCGCCGCGACTCCCATCAGAACCGGCAAACGACGGCTCCAGAATCGTGAAGCGGCAGCCGGCAACATCATCAAACCGACCACCATCAGTGCGCCGATGGCCTGGAAGCCGATGACCAGGTTCAGCACGACCAAGGTCAGAAATACGCCATGGGCCAGAGGGCCCAGCCGGCTGACGGTTTGCAGGAAAAGAGGGTCCAGGGTGTCGAGCAACAGCGGTCGGTAAATCAGCGCCATGGCGAGCAGGCTGCCCCCCGAAACCCAGAGCATGCCGGTAAGTGTCGGGCCATCTACCGCCAGCGCGGAGCCGAACAACAGGTGCAGCAAGTCCAGGCGTTTGCCGGCCATACCAAGAATCAACACACCGGCGGCCAGGGAAATGGGATAGATCGCCGCAAGGCTGGCGTCTTCCCGCAGACCGGTGCGACGGGTAATCCAGGCTGCCAGCCCGGCCATGCTCAAGCCTGCACCGAGTCCGCCCAGCGTCAGGGCTGGCAGGCTCAGCCCGGCGAACCAGAAACCCAGTGCGGCTCCGGGCAAGATGCCATGAGCGACGGCGTCGCCTATCAGGCTCATGCGTCGCAGAATCAAAAACACCCCAAGCGGTGCCGTGCTGCACGCCAATACTAGGCCGCCCAGCAGCGCCCGGCGCATGAAGACAAATTCCTGAAAGGGTTGCCAGAGGTGGGTGGCCGCGAGCATCAGGCCACCTGCGTGAGGGGTTGTTGGGTAATCAAATCGACACTGCGGCCCAGCGTGCAACCAGCCTGGCTGACCAATAGTGTATGAGGAATATGTTGGCGCACCGCAGCGAGATCATGACAAACCACCACCAGGGTGCGGCCTTCGGCATGCCAGCCGTGAAGGTGTTTCCACAGTAGCGCCTGGCCTTGTTCGTCGAGGGCGGCGTGGGGTTCGTCGAGCAACAACAGGGGCGCTTCGGCCAGACTCAAACGGGCGAGAAGGGCGCGTTGCAGCTCGCCTCCCGACAACGCCATCAACGAGCGATGCTCCAGGCCATCCAACGCCCAGTCTTGCAGTACGGCTTTCAAGCGATGGCGGCGCATCGCTGGCGTGTGTCTGCTCCCCCAGGATCCCGCCGCCACCAACTCTTGCAAGCTGATTGGAAATTGCCGATCCAGATGTTGCTGTTGCGCCAGAAACGAGACGCTGCCGCGACGTGGAACATCCAGCACGACTTTGCCGGATAGGGGTTTTTGCAGGCCCGCCAGCACTTTCAGCAGGCTGCTTTTGCCCGCACCGTTGGCTCCGACGATGGCCGTCAGGCTTCCCGCCGGCCGCTCTATGTTCAACGGGGGTGTGAGGGGGCGGCCCGGGGCGCCCCAGCGCAATGACTGGCAACGAATCACAGTGCCTCCCTGACCCAACGGCTTTGTGCCACAGCGTCATGGGCATGCAAACTTTCGGCGTGCACCACTCGCACATCGAGGCTGGCGATATCGGGGGATCGCCTCAAAGCCATGCTCAGCCGCCGCGCGGCGTCTTCACAGAACATTAGGTTTTGACCATTGGCGAGGGCGAAGGCTTGTTCGTCTGCCCGTTTCACGGCGGTTTGTACGGCCGTGCCGAGGGCTGCTTCGGCTTCGTTGATGAGCGACAGCAGCGGCAATTCGTCGACGTCGCTGTTCAGTCTCAGCTTCACCGTGGCCGTGCTGCGTTGACTGTGAGGCGTGGCGAGGATGCCTTTTGATGAGCCTAGCCAGGCCAGGACTCCGGCGTGCTCGAGCGCTTTATTGGCAAAGTCGTCTACAAATTGCTGCTGGATTAACTGACGAGCGAGCGCGGCCGAGCAAGGGCAGGTGGACGAGTAGGCAATCTGAATGGTCAGTTCCACGTGGAACACATCATTTTTCAGGTGGGCCTCGATGCTGACCGGATAGCGCTTCCAGCCAGCCAGTGGGCTGACTAGCGCAGGGCGCTTGAACAGTAGGTCGGTACAAATGCTCAGCGAGGCGGCGTCGGACAGACCGGCGTGACTGTCGAGGAATTGCTGGAGGATTCGGCGTAACAGCATGGGAGACAGCGCTGCGCTTTCGAGCAGCTCCAGCGCCAGGTACAAGCGTGACATATGGATGCCTCGGGCTTCACCGTCGTCAAGGCTGACACCGGCATCAGCGATCGCGTTAAGACGCTGACCGTCGATCAATACGGGTACCGCGATGCCGCACATGCCTACCCAGTCAAGGGCCAAGGCCTGGCGCGAAGCCTGCGCGGCAACGTCCGGCAGAGTGAACGCATTCATATTCAAGGTCCGTCATAGGTACACAACAAACGTTATACTATAACAGTGTGTTCGACGAGCACTAGTTCATGAACGCAGTTTCATTTTGCTGGGTGTGAGGGCTTTTCGTACCGTTCCACGTGAAACATCAGCGTGGTGCGTCCTGGCAACCGCTTATGCGTCCGCATAAAAATTTCCCAGTGCTTCCACCCGAGCTCGAGAAACGGTTGAGTGTCGTCCAACCTACGCGCCGGCTGTATCCCACCCAGGTCTCTCCGTCAGAAGCTATTCCGGTAAAGAACGTCAGCTGGCCATAGCGGCTAGTGGTTTGTGCCCAATAGCGGCGGCCATTTACTTCAAATCCACGGAGATACAGGGTGTTTCCGGCCGTCATGACGCTGTAGGCATTACCTTGCCCATCGACACAGGCCAGTAAATTCGCGCTGCGAGTGCAGTTTGCCAACATAGGGCTCTGGGCTGAAGCATCTAGCGCCAATAGCAGCATCGGGCTTGCGAATACGAATTTCAGAAAACTGCGCATGTTTTTTACTTCAGACCGGTGGAGCCGAGAGGCTGGTTAAATGTTGTTGTTATACTATAACATTAAAAAGGCTTAGACCTTGAACCGAACCCAAGCCTGAAGAAAAGAGCCGCGACATGCATTCAACCGCATCAGCGCGGCCCGCCCGATGAGGATATACCTGGTGCCCAATCGTCTCCCTGTAACCGTGCTGTCCGGATTTCTCGGCGCCGGTAAAAGCACACTGCTCAATTACGTCCTGCGCAATCGCGACAACCTGCGCGTCGCGGTGATCGTCAACGATATGAGCGAGATCAACATCGATGGCAGCGAAGTCCAGCGAGATGTCACCCTAAGCCGGTCTGAAGAGAAACTGGTGGAGATGAGTAACGGCTGCATTTGCTGCACGTTGCGTGAAGACCTGCTGGAAGAAGTCGGCCAGCTCGCCAGGGAAGGCCGTTTCGACTATCTGCTGATCGAGTCCACGGGGATTTCCGAACCCTTGCCGGTGGCGGAAACCTTTACTTTTCGTGATGAACAAGGCCGCAGCCTGGCGGATGTGGCACGGCTGGACACGATGGTAACGGTGGTCGATGGGGTCAATTTCCTGCTGGATTTCCAGGCGGCCGAAAGCCTCGCTTCACGCGGCGAAACCCTGGGGGAGGAGGATGAGCGTTCCATTACTGATCTGTTGATTGAGCAGATCGAGTTCGCCGATGTGATTCTGATCAGCAAAATCGACCTGATTGGCCGTCACGAACGGGAGGAGTTGATCGCGATTCTGGAACGGCTCAACGCCCAGGCGCAGATCATTCCCATGGTTATGGGCCAAGTACCGCTGGAAAAGATCCTCGACACAGGCCTTTTCGACTTCGAGCGCGCGGCTCAAGCACCGGGCTGGCTGCAGGAGCTGCGCGGTGAGCACGTGCCCGAAACAGAAGAATACGGCATCGCTTCGGCAGCTTACCGGGCGCGCAGGCCGTTTCATCCCCAGCGTTTTTTCAGTTTTATCGACCGTCCGTGGACCAATGGCAAGCTCCTGCGCTCCAAGGGCTTCTTCTGGCTGGCCAGCAAACATGAGGAAGCGGGCAGTTGGTCCCAGGCCGGCGGCTTGATGCGACATGGATTCGCCGGGCGCTGGTGGCGGTTCGTGCCGAAAAGCCAATGGCCGCAAGATGAGGAAAGCAGCGCAGCCATCCTGAAAAACTGGCTTCCCACCACCGGTGATTGCCGGCAGGAGCTGGTATTCATCGGCCAGAATATCGACTTCACGCAACTGACCGCCGAGCTGGATGCTTGTCTGCTCAGTGACGCGGAAATGGCCCTGGGTGTCGACAGTTGGCGTTTGCTGCCAGATCCGTTCGGCCCTTGGCATGACGAGGCGGCAGCGTGATGCTGGCGCCCAATCCGAAGCGGGAAGTGCCGGTACGCCAGGTTCAGGGCGATACCCCGCGGATCCTGACGCAAATTCTGGACGACGATACCAACCTGGCGGTCTGGCAACGTCAACTGCCGGCGCACATCAGTGATTTTGCGGCAATGGTGCTTTCCATGGATCAGCCTCTGGCCGAATCGCGGGTGCTCGACCTGCCGCACGAGGACGCGCAACCGGCACTGGACGGTCTCGCCGCAGGCTTTGGCGATCTGCATGGCTATGAAGGCTTCATCACCGATGTCTCCTGGCTGGTCAGTGCGTTTGCCTGCCTGCTGGGCGCCAAACGTGTCGGCCTGCGCCTGCGAACGCTGGACAAGGCCATGTGCCCGCGTTTTCACGTCGACCATGTGCCGGTACGGCTGATCACCACGTACGCTGGCGTGGGCAGCCAGTGGCTAAAGGAAGGTGTGATGGATCGTCGATGTCTGGGGCAACCTGACGCTGAGCCGGGTGACCCGCATGCGGTTCAGCAGTTTGCCTGTGGCGATGTGGCGCTGCTCAAAGGCGAGAAGTGGCATGGAAATGAGGGCATGGGCCTGATCCATCGTTCGCCGCAGCTGACGCCGGGTGAGCGGCGATTGATCCTGACTCTGGACTGGCTCGCTTAAGGTTTGAGCCAGTTGCCCTGACTTTGTCCTTCACAGAACGGCTGCAAATAGGCCGCATCGCTGGCTACGCCGTAATAGTGAATATCCTGGCGGTAGGGCATATTGGCGACCTGGGCATTGCTGCAGATGCCAAACGCGCCGCCAGGGCATTGATCGACGTACTGTACCTCGACTTTTTGTCCGGCAAGGTTTGGCTGGCAGAAGCCGTCGGCGAACAGTTTCTGCGGAATATTGCGGTTCTGCTGGCAGACTTTTACATCGAGCCGTTCTGCCTGGCTATGCACGACACAAGCCTGGGCCAGCGCCTGGTTCGACGTCAGCGCCAATAACAAACAGCCGATCAACCGCATGTTCACCTCCCTCGAAAGCCGCCGATTATGTTGCAGAATATTCCCACCCACGTCATCGCAGGCCCTTTGGGGGCTGGCAAGACCAGCCTGATCAAGCAATTGCTGGCGCAGCGCCCGGCGAATGAGCGCTGGGCGCTCCTGATCAACGAGTTTGGTCAAATCGGTCTGGACGCGGCGTTGCTGACCCAGACTGCCGATGGTATCGCACTGGGCGAAGTGGCCGGGGGCTGTTTGTGTTGCGTCAACGGCGCGCCATTTCAGATCGGCCTCGCTCGTTTACTGCGCAAGGCGCGCCCGGATCGACTGTTTATCGAGCCGTCCGGCCTGGGCCATCCGGCGCAGTTGATGCGGCAACTGAACGAAACGCCATGGCTCGGCGTGCTGGCGGTTCAGCCTTGCGTGTTGGTGCTCGATGCCCGAGCGATGGCGGATGGCACGCCGTTGCCCGACGCCCAACGGCAAACTCTGGCCGATGCAGGGTTGGTGGTGCTGAACAAATCCGAGCACTTGAGCGAAACCGAACGCCTGGGCATCACCGCGCAACTGCCGGAGATTGCCCTGTACTGGACCCGACAGGCAGCCTTGCCGATCGATCGACTGCCAGGTCTTGCGGCTCGCGGAAGCGGGATTGTGGCTAACGTGAGTCTGCCCAGGGAGGTGGGACAGATGCCGGCCGTCTGGACCGACCCGACATCGCCCATCTGCCTGTATCAGCAACAGGAAGGCGGCTGGAGTATTGGCTGGCGCTGGCATCCGAGTCAGCGACTGGACACGGCGACGTTGACGCGCTGGCTGCAAGGCTGGGGCTGGAAGCGGGCGAAGATGGTTATCCACAGCGCCGATGGCTGGGTTTCAGCCAATGCGCTGGAGGGCGCGACGCTGCGGTGGCAGGCCAGCGAGTGGCGCCAGGACTCACGAATCGAATTGATTTTTGATGAGCCTCAAGACGTGGCAGCGCTGCAAGCCGGCCTGGCTAACTGTCGGTGCCCGTGAGTCAGCCTTGCTTCAAGGCTTCCACTTGTTGTGTTCCTGGCGCCACTGACTCAACTCGATGACTTCGGCCCTGGGCCTGGTCTGGACCGGTTCGATCGGTGTCGGCGCTGACTCTTCGAACGGCATTGGGTAAGGCGCCAGCTCGATTTGCGCGCTGTGGGCCCCGAACTGGGTAATGGTGCCCGAATGGCGCGATTCACCCGTGACGGTGAATTCGAAGTTATAGATACGGGCCAGGCGCCGGCGTCCGCTGGCGTCTTTGACGAACCCAATCTTTTTCAGCGCCACGTTGCCGTCCAGCAGCTCGATCTTGAGGTTGGCGCAATGTTGCATGACCCTCGCCAACGCTCGTTCGCGCAAACCATGGTTGTGCCACAGCCAGGCGCCGGCGGTAGCCAACAGCATCAGCACGAAAATATTTCCAAGGGTCAGCATGAACGAAGTGCTCCTACAAGTTGCTGTCAGCTTAACTGTGTCCCCGGTCTGTCGTACAGGTTGCGTTTAGTCGCATACTGCGCGGCTTGAATTTCATTCGTTTTACGGAAACATCCCGCATGAAACGTACCCCTCATCTGCTTGCCATCCAGTCCCACGTGGTCTTCGGTCACGCCGGTAACAGCGCTTCAGTCTTTCCGATGCAACGGGTGGGGGTGAACGTGTGGCCGCTCAACACCGTACAATTTTCCAATCACACTCAGTACGGACAGTGGACCGGCGACGTGCTTGCCTCTGAGCAGATACCGGCATTGGTAGAGGGGATCGCCGCAATCGGCGAGCTGGGCAATTGTGACGCGGTGTTGTCCGGTTACCTGGGCAGCGCCGCCCAAGGGCAGGCGATTCTGGCGGGCGTGGCGCGAATCAAGGCGTGCAATCCCAAGGCAATTTATTTGTGTGATCCGGTCATGGGGCATCCGGAGAAGGGTTGCATCGTGGCGCCCGAGGTGAGCGATTTTCTCCTGGAGGAAGCGGCTGGTGTGGCGGACATCATGTGCCCGAACCAGCTGGAGCTGGACAGTTTTTCGGGACGCAAGGCGCAGTCGCTGCTGGACTGCCTGGCCATGGCTCGCGCGCTCCTGACCCGCGGACCCAAAGCGATACTCGTCAAACACCTGGCCTATCCGGGCAAGCCGGAGGACAGCTTCGAAATGTTGTTGGTAACCGCCGACAGTAGCTGGCACCTGCGTCGTCCATTACTCGCATTCCCTCGTCAGCCGGTGGGGGTGGGAGACCTGACCTCGGGGCTGTTCCTGGCGCGAGTGGTGCTGGGAGACAGCCTGGTGGCGGCGCTCGAATTCACTGCCGCAGCCGTACATGAAGTACTGCTGGAAACCCAGGCGTGTGCCAGTTACGAGTTGGAACTGGTACGCGCCCAGGACCGGATCACCCATCCGAGGGTAAGGTTCGAAGCTGTACCGATCAGCCTCTGATCAACGCGAATCCCTGTGGGCGCGAGCCGGGCGGATCTGTTAAGGGCCGTCGGCTTTGATTTCCTGATAGCGCCTCTCCAGCTCCTGGCGAATTTGCCGACGCTGCTGGGCTTGTTCGTAACGGCGTTTTTCTTCGCTGTTCTGCGGTTGCAATGGCGGGACGGCGGCGGGTTTGCGCTGGTCGTCCACCGCAACCATGGTGAAGAAGCAGCTGTTGGTGTGGCGCACCGAGCGTTCACGAATGTTTTCCGTCACGACTTTGATGCCCACTTCCATTGACGTGTTACCGGTGTAGTTCACCGACGCCAGAAACGTCACCAGCTCGCCGACATGAATCGGCTCGCGGAAAATCACCTGGTCAACCGACAGCGTCACTACATAGCGCCCGGCGTAGCGGCTGGCGCAGGCGTAGGCGACTTCGTCGAGGTACTTGAGCAGGGTGCCGCCATGCACATTGCCAGAGAAGTTGGCCATATCGGGGGTCATCAGCACCGTCATCGACAGCTGGGCGTTTCCGGGTTCCATAACGTACTCACGGTTCAAGGCAGCAATTTCGGGAGTGCACCTCTGCGGGTGCTGGAAGGTTTTCAAACTACCAGTATCGGGACGCTGCGCCTGTGGCAGCCGTCACGCTCCGGTGGATCTGTTTCCATATATTGCACTGTCTTTTTGTCGGAAGTCGCGGTGGTACCCTTCAAAAGCCCCTTGCGAGGGTATTTCCTACAAAGGAAACGGACTCGTCCAGCTCTGTGATGAGTCATTTGAACAGGGAGCCCCACCATGCATGCCATCAGTTTTATTCAAGACCTGGCGATCATCATGATGGCAGCGGGGCTGGTCACGGTACTCTTTCATCGTTTCAAACAACCCGTGGTGCTGGGTTACATCGTTGCAGGCTTCATCATCGGCCCGCATACGCCGCCTTTCGGTTTTATCCATGACGAAGAGACGATCAAGACCCTGGCCGAGTTGGGGGTCATCTTCCTCATGTTTTATCTGGGCCTGGAGTTCAGCCTGCGCAAGTTGTTCAAGGTGGGCGCCACGGCGTTCATCGCGGCGTTTCTCGAAATTGTGTTGATGATCTGGATCGGCTACGAAATCGGGCGCTGGTTCGACTGGAACACCATGGACTCGTTGTTCCTCGGGGCGATCCTGGCCATCTCCTCGACCACCATCATCGTCAAGGCTCTCAATGATCTGAAGATGAAGAACGAGCGCTTTGCGCAACTGATCTTCGGGGTCCTGATCGTCGAAGACATCCTGGGCATCGGCATTATCGCCTTGCTGTCGAGCATCGCTGTCAGCGGGACGGTCAGCTCCGGCGAAGTGTTCTCCACGGTCGGCAAATTGTCGTTATTCATGATTGTCGCCCTGGTGATCGGCATATTGCTGGTGCCCAGGCTGCTGGCTTACGTGGCGAAGTTCGACAGCGACGAGATGTTGCTGATCACCGTGCTGGGCCTGTGTTTCGGCTTTTGCCTGCTGGTGGTAAAGCTGGAATACAGCATGGTGCTGGGAGCGTTTCTGATCGGCGCGATCATGGCCGAGTCGCGGCAGTTGCTGAAAATCGAACGGTTGGTGGAGCCGGTACGCGACTTGTTCAGCGCAATCTTCTTCGTCGCCATCGGCCTGATGCTCGATCCGGTCATATTGCTCCAATACGCTTGGCCGATTGCCGTGATTACCGCCGCGGTGGTGCTGGGCAAGATGCTCTCTTGCGGCCTCGGTGCTTTTATTGCCGGCAACGACGGGAGGACCTCGCTGCGAGTCGGGATGGGCCTTTCGCAGATCGGCGAATTTTCCTTCATCATCGCATCGCTGGGGATGACCTTGCAGGTCACCAGCGATTTCCTTTATCCGGTAGCGGTCGCGGTTTCGGTACTGACCACTCTGCTGACCCCGTACCTGATCCGGGCCGCCGACCCTTTATCGGTCAGGCTGGCTGCCGTTATGCCACAACGGCTGTCGAGGGTACTGGGAATGTATGGCGAGTGGCTTCGCAGCATTCAACCCCAAGGGGAGGGGGCGCTGGTGGCCGCCATGATCCGGCGGATTTTGCTGCAGGTGGGCATCAATCTGGCGCTGGTCATCGCGATTTTTATCGCCGGTGGCTACTTTGCCGAACAGATGTCGGCCTACCTGCAAGCCTGGATCAGCGACCCGAGTTGGCACAAAGCACTGATCTGGGGCGGGGCGTTGTTGTTGTCGCTGCCGTTTTTGATTGCCGCGTATCGCAAGCTCAAGGCGTTGTCGATGCTGCTGGCGGAAATGGGCGTGAAGCCGGAGATGGCCGGCCGTCACACCCAGCGCGTGCGTCGAGTGATCGCAGAAGTGATCCCGATCCTCTCGCTGCTGATGATTTTCCTGCTCTTGGCAGCCTTGTCGGCCAGTATTCTGCCGACCAACAAGTTGCTGGTACTGATCGCGGTGGTGGCCACGGTCGTGGCGGCATTGCTCTGGCGCTGGTTCGTCCGCCTGCATACGCGGATGCAGGTGGCCTTGCTGGAGACCCTGGACAATCACAAGGAATCGTCCGGGCATTGACCGGCGGCGGACGTGCGGCGGATCAGCTTTCCAGCCAGACGTCCCGGGCCCAGTGCCAGACCGATTCCCAGGTTTCTTCGGCAATCAGCTCTTCTTCGGCCTGCCACAACACCACGGTCCCGTCTTCTTCGACGCAGTAGTAGTCGTCGCCGTCCTGGCAGATCGGGATCAGGCTACGGTCGACACCGGCATCCCAGGCATTGGCGGCCACATCTGGCAGATAGGTGTGGGACTGCGGATCGGTGACGGTCACGGGTTCCAGGCTGCCGTAGACAACATCGCTGACCGTCAGCAAAAACTCTCTGAATACGAACGGAATATCGATGAACAGCTGCTCTTCGATCTCCACCAGCAAGTCTTCGTCAGGTAACTCCAGTGGAACCGGCACGGGTTCGTTGGCTTCACGCAATTGTTCGATGATTTCTTCCACGTCCGGGATCCTCTTTCTCGATGGCGCGGTTTATATGGAGCGGTTTATACAGTAGCTCGCTATAGATGCAACCGCGAAATAGAAAACCCCGGCCTGAGCCGGGGTTCTTTTATTTCAACATGCAAAACGCGCAGAGGTTCAACTGTTCTGGCGAATACCGGCCACCAGCCAAGGCTGGTCATCGCCCTGGGGACGTTCCATGTTCCAGCTTTCGCTGAACGCTTCGCCTTTGTCGAAGCGCGAGTCCTTCGACACACCGCTGAAGGTCAGGGTGGCGATGGTCTTGTCGGCGCGATCATCGACACCATCCAGCTGTACTTGCAGATTGTCGATGTAGGTCGACTGGAAGCCATCGCCCAGTTCGGCCCGCTCGCGCTTGAGGAATTCCAGCAGTTGCGGGGTCACGAACTCAGAGATCTTGTCCATTTCGTTCGCATCCCAGTGTTGCTGCAGGGACATGAAATGGTTGCGCGCCGCTTCGATGAAGCGCTCTTCGTTGAACCAGGCTGGCGCGTTGATCACCGGACGAGCAGCCACGGGTGCTGCCGAACCGCCGAAGATCGAACCACTGGCCGGTTGCTGGTTGAACACCTCACGTTGCATCGGCGCATGACCGGCCGGAGCCAGTTGCTCCTGCTGCTTGCGACGACGGGCGGCAATGAAGCGGAAGACCAGGAAGGCGATGACCGCCATGATCAGGATGTCGAAGATCTGCATGCCCTGGAAGCCGTCGCCCATGAACATGGAGGCGAGCAGGCCACCGGCGGCGATGCCGGCCAGGGGGCCGAGCCAGCGCGAAGCACCGCTGGCTTTGGTGGCGGCGCCAGCCGCACCGGCCGCGCCCGCAGTAGCCGCGGTAGAGCCGGCCGCAGAGGACGGCGCCATCTGGCTGGTCTGGTGGGTCGGGGCAGCGCCCGAACTTTTACCACCGCCAAAGCGCTTGGCGGCATTGGCGTCGATGGCCATCGTCAGGCCGATGCACAACGCCATGGCGATGCTAAGAAAACGTTTCATATAAGGGCATTCCCATTTGTGGATAGCACGCGCGCCATGTTGCACAGGTGAACTGTTGCTGGCTAGCGGCAGAGTGTTTCGGGCTTTTGCGTGACAGGTTAGGTTCAGCTTCAGCCGCGCAAGAGGGCTTGTTGGCTTTTGGCTGTAGGAAAGGGGGACAAGTTCTATCGGAAAGGCAGCAGGCGTGAGCAATCCGACCTGTGGGAGCGAGCCTGCTCGCGATCGCGGTGGATCAGTCACTGTCAATGTTGCCTGATCCACTGCTATCGCGAGCAAGCTCGCTCCCACATAAAAAGCTTTCAGAACGCCTAGATCGCTTCCAACTTGGCATACCCCAGCATCAGCCACTTGCTGCCTTCGCTGAAGTTCACCTGAACCCGGGCCTGGGCGCCGGCGCCTTCGAAGTTGAGGATCACGCCATCGCCGAACACCGAATGTCGCACGGTCTGGCCGAGACTGAAGCCGGTTTCCGGGATGTCGCTGCCGCCAAACAGACTGCTGGTGCTTTGCTGCTGGCCGCCGCCGAACGGACGGCTGACGCTGTTGGACAGCCGCACCTCCTGAATCAGGCCTTTGGGCACTTCACGGACGAAGCGCGACACCTTGTTGTAGGTTTCGCTGCCGTACAGGCGTCGGGTCTCGGCGTACGTCAACACCAGGTTCTGCATGGCGCGGGTGATGCCAACGTAGGCCAGGCGTCGTTCCTCTTCCAAGCGTCCCGGCTCTTCCAGGCTCATCTTGTGCGGGAACAAGCCTTCTTCCATTCCCACCAGGAACACGTAGGGGAATTCCAGACCCTTGGCACTGTGCAGGGTCATCAACTGGATGCTGTCTTCATGCTCGTCGGCCTGGGTGTCGCCGGCCTCCAGAGAGGCGTGGCCCAGAAAGGCCGACAGTGGCGAAAGCTCTTCGTCTTCCTCGGTGTTCTCGAAGTTGCGTGCGGCGCTGACCAGTTCCTCGAGGTTTTCCACCCGGGCCTGGCCTTTCTCGCCCTTTTCCGCCTCGTGGTAGGCGATCAGGCCGGACTGCTCGATAACGGTCTGAGTCATCAAATGCAGCGGCATGTCCGTGCACTTGGTGGCCAGGTCGTCGATCAGGTCCATGAACGCCTTCAGCGCACCGGCGGCGCGGCCGGTCATGCCCTTGTTGGTGACCAGCTGGCGCATGGCTTCCCACATCGACACATGGCTGTGGCGCGCGTGGTCGCGAATCGCTTCGACGGTTTTCTCGCCAATGCCCCGGGTCGGGACGTTAATCACCCGCTCCAGGGCCGCGTCGTTGCCGCGTCCTTCGAGCAGGCGCAGGTAGGCCATGGCGTTCTTGATTTCGGCGCGCTCGAAGAAGCGCTGGCCGCCATAGATGCGGTACGGGATACGTTCGCGCAACAGGGCTTCTTCCAATACCCGGGATTGGGCGTTGGAGCGATACAGGATGGCGATGTCGCTGCGGGCCAGACCGGTTTTCAGCGCGCTTTCGATGGTTTCCACCACGTAGCGGGCTTCATCGTGTTCGTTGAAGGCGGCATAGAGGTTGATCGCTTCGCCTTCGCCGCCGTCGGTCCACAGCTCTTTACCCAGGCGCCCGGTATTGTTGGCGATCAGGGCGTTGGCGGCCTTGAGAATGCCGGCGGTGGAGCGGTAGTTCTGTTCCAGGCGGATCACTTGGGCGTCAGGAAAGTCCGCCGAATACTGATGAATATTCTCGATTTTGGCGCCGCGCCAGCCGTAGATCGACTGGTCGTCATCGCCCACCACCATCAGGCTGTCGCCGCCCTTGGCCAGCAGGCGCAACCAGGCGTATTGCACGGCGTTGGTGTCCTGGAACTCGTCCACCAGCACATGCCGGAAGCGCTTCTGATAGTGCGCCAGCAGGCCTGGGTGATCGCGCCACAGGTCCAGTGCGCGCAGCAGCAGCTCGGAGAAGTCGATCACGCCAGCCCGCTGACACGCCGCCTCGTAGGCTTCATAGATGCTGCGCATGGTCGCCAGGAACAGATCGCCGCTGGCCTGGATGTGTTGCGGGCGCAGGCCTTCGTCTTTCTGGCCGTTGATGAACCACTGGGCCTGACGGGCCGGCCAGCGCTGTTCGTCCAGGCCCAGCTCACGGATCACCCGCTTGACCAGCCGCTGCTGGTCGTCGCTGTCGAGAATCTGGAAAGTCTGGCTCAGGCCGGCTTCCTGCCAATGCGCCCGCAACAAGCGGTGCGCCAGGCCGTGGAAGGTGCCGACCCACATGCCGGCCGGGTTGATGCCCATCAGTTGCTCGATGCGATGGCGCATCTCGGCAGCGGCCTTGTTGGTGAACGTCACCGACAGGATCGAATGGGGCGAGGCGTTCTCGACCTGGATCAACCAGGCGATACGGTGCACCAGCACCCGGGTTTTACCGGAGCCGGCACCGGCCAGGACTAACTGACGACCCACGGAGGCCGCTACGGCCTGGCGTTGGGCATCGTTGAGGGAGTTCAGCAGAAGGGAGAGATCATCGCGCATCGGGGCATTCTAGGGTGCGGCGGCAGCCCGGGCAAACCGAGCTTTGCCCCAGCCGATAAAAGACCGGTCGGTGATGACCGGTTGGTCATGGGCCACAGGCATTGGCCGGGCTCGCTTGAAGGGCTCGCGACCCAATGAAATAGCGACTTTTTCAGCATTTTTATGAGCTTGGGCAGTGTGGGATGGCCGTTGCCTTGTGTATGCTCGCTGCATGTTTCGGGTTCTCCATGCTCCGCTGAATAAGAACAAGAACAGTGCCTATGACCCTAAATTCCGATCTGGCGGGCCCCTGTGTGGAGCCACGGATCATCTGCAAGCAGTACGCCACGGAAATGGCGGTCGAACGCACAAGGCTGTTGTATCAGGGTTCGCTGCTGCCCACGCTGTTCATGTTGGTCAACGGCCTGGTTTGCGCCGCGTTGTTGTGGGGGCCTTCGCGTCATTTTCAGGTCAGCGTCTGGCTGGTCTGGTTGCTCTCGCTGGTTGCGCTACGGGTCATTCAGGTGGCGGCCTTCGATTCGGCGATACCCAGCCGCCAGGCGCACCCGATATGGTTGCGAATGTTTTTGCTCGGCTCGGCGATGACCGGGCTGACATTGGCCGGAGCGGGTATTGCACTGGTACCGGCCGACAGCTTCCAGCAACAGGCCTGGGTGTTCGGCCTGATTGGCGCGGCCACCTTGTCAGCCAGCGTTGCCTATGCCGTGAGCCTTCCGGCGTTTTTGTCCTTTACCTTACCGTGCCTGTTGCCGGCCATCGGTTATCTGTTCTGGGGCGGCGATGAGCAGCAGCGCGGATGGGGCTGGCTCGGACTGGTCGTACTCGTCTCGCTCAGCGTGGTGGCCTGGCAGGTCAACCGGTTGATACAAAGTGGCATGCTGCGAAGGTTCCAGAATCAGGCGCTGATCGAGCATTTGCAGCAGGCGCAAGCGCGTAGCGCACAGCTCAACGAGGCACTCGGCCGGGAAGTCGAACAACGCCGCAGCGCCGAGGAAAAACTGCGGTCGGCCCAGGTAGGGCTGGAGGCGCGCGTGGTACAGCGCAGCCTCGAGTTGGAGGCGACCAGCCAGGCCCTGAGCAAGAGCGAAGCCCGTCTTGACCTGGCGCTCAAGGCCAGTGAGTTGGGGCTCTGGGATTGGAACCTGCAAACCGACGAAGTCCATCACACTCAGCTCAAGGAACTGTTCGGCCTGGAGCCTGAGTACATCACAGCGATGCTCAGTCACCTGACCCCGCGTCTGCACCCTCAAGACGTGCCGGCCCTCAAACGCGCCCTCGTTGAGCACCTCAAAGGCCGCAGCGAGGACTACCAGATCGAATACCGCGTACGTCACGGCGATGGCCATTGGGTCTGGATCGAAGACCGCGGTCGGGCTGTGGAGCGCAGCCCGAGTGGCCGAGTGTTGCGCATGGTCGGCACCCGGCGAGACATCAGCACCCGTAAAGAACTTGAGCAACAGCGCCAATTGGCGGCCACGGTTTTCGAGGCCGCCAGCGAAGGCATTGTGATTTTTGACCCGCATTACGCACTGCTGGCCGCCAATCAGGCGTTCACGCGGGTCACCGGTTTTAATATCGATGACATGCTGGGACGCAATGTCGTCGATTTGCCCTGCAGTCGTGATGCCCGCCGGCACTACCCGATTATCCGCCAGGCGCTCAAGCAGCACGGCACCTGGCAAGGTGAACTGGTGGAGGCCCGGGCCAATGGCGAGTTGTATCCCCAGTGGCTGCAACTGAACGTGGTGCGCGATGCTCGGGGAAATGTGAGCCATATCGTGGGCTTCTTCGCCGATCTTTCGGCCCGGCGCGAGTCCGAAGAGCGAATGCGCTACCTGACCCATTACGACGAACTCACCGGGCTGGCGAACCGCTCGTTATTCCGTGAGCGCCTGCACGAAGCCCACCAGCGGGTGCGTCAGGGCGGACGACGCAGCCTGGCACTGCTGCATATCGACCTGGACCGTTTCAAGCTCCTCAACGATAGCCTCGGCCATGATGTTGCTGACCAACTGTTGCAGAAGATGGCCCGCCGCCTGATCAATGCGTTGCCCGAAGCGGACACCATCGCCCGCTTGTCTGGCGATGAGTTCGGGGTGCTGTTCGACGCCTACGGCAACCTTTCCAGCCTGGCGCGGGTGGCGACCCGCCTGTCCGCCAAGCTGCGCCTGCCGCTCACCATCGAGGGCCACGAACTGGTGGTCAGCGCCTCGATCGGCATCAGCATGTTGCCCGACAATGCGAGGGAGATTTCCACGCTGGTCAGTCAGGCGAACATGGCCATGCAACATGCCAAGCATCTGGGCGGCAACAATTTCCAGTTCTATACCGACAGCCTCCAGGCCAGCACGCTGGAGCGCCTGCAACTGGAGAATCAACTGCGCAAGGCCCTTGAAGAGCAGCAGTTGAAGGTTTTCTATCAACCCAAATTGTGCCTGGCGACCGGCCGCCTTAACGCCGCCGAGGCGTTGGTGCGTTGGGATCATCCGGTCATGGGCCGAGTTCCGCCGGGAGACTTCATCAGCCTGGCCGAAGAGACCGGGCTGATCGGGCCGATCGGCGAGTTCGTGTTGCGCCAGGCCTGTTGGCAGGCGTGCCAATGGCAGCGTGAGGGGCTGGCGCCGATCAGGGTGTCGGTCAACCTGTCGGTGCATCAGTTGCGCCAAGGCAAGCTGGTCAGCCTGGTTCGGCAAGTGCTGGAGGAAACCGGTCTGGCGCCGCAATACCTGGAACTGGAACTGACTGAAAGCCAGTTGCTCGACAGCGTTGAGCACATCATCGCGACGTTCCAGCAATTGCGCGACCTCGGGGTCAAGCTGGCGATCGATGACTTTGGTACCGGCTATTCGTCTCTGAGTTATCTCAAACGCATCCCTGTGGATTACGTGAAAATCGATCAGGCGTTCATTCGTGGGCTGACGGAGGGTAGCGAAGACGCGGCCATTACCCGGGCAATCATTGCAATGGCCCATGGGTTGTCGCTCAAAGTGGTGGCCGAAGGCGTCGAGCGGCCAGAGCAGCTCGAGTTTCTGAAAGCTGAACAATGTGATGAGGTTCAGGGCTATCTCATCAGCCGACCGGTTGAAGCACAAGGGTTGGCCGCGCTGTTATGGGCTAATCGGGATGATTGCTAGCCCGCCGTTGCTACATGGCGTGCATGCGGCATGAAACCGGGAGATTGAGTTACGGATTGGGCGGGCAAAAAGCCGATTCTTGTAGTATAACTACAAGCTTGCTACATCCCGGCTTCTGCCAATAACAAGAGTCCAATCCCTTGAACCTGTTGCAACACATCGCCCAGTCACGCCATCTGCTGCGCAAGTCGGAGCTGAAAGTCGCCGATCACGTATTGCTTGATCCTGCGGCCGTGATGCACAGCTCCATGGCCGATCTTGCCCACAGCGTCGGCATCAGCGAACCGACCATTGTGCGTTTCTGCCGAGCCATCGGTTGTTCGGGTTTCCAGGACCTGAAACTCAAGCTGGCGCAAAGCCTCGCCGCGGGTGCGAGCTTCGGCCAGTTTGCGATCCATGAAGACGATTCGGTCGCCGACTACAGCCTGAAAATCTTCGACACGACCCTGCATACGCTGATGGAGGTTCGCGAGAAGCTTGATCCGGTGGCGTTGCAAAAAGCCGTCACGGCCATGTCCCAGGCCCAGCGTGTCGAGTTTTATGGTTTCGGTGCTTCGGGCGCGGTGGCGGCCGATGCCCAGCACAAGTTCTTCCGGTTGCTGCTGACGGCCGCGGCTTATTCCGACCCGCACATGCAGGCGATGTCGGCGGTCACGCTGAAGCCCACCGACGTGGCGATCTGCATTTCCCAGTCGGGCCGTTCCAAGGATCTGCTGATCACCGCCAACCTGGTGCGCGAAAGCGGCGCCTCGTTGATCACCTTGTGCCCGAGCCAGACCCCATTGGCCGAGCTGTCCACGGTGAACTTGGCCATCGACGTGCATGAAGACACGGAGATCTACACGCCGTTGACCTCGCGCATCGCCCATCTGGTGGTGATCGATGTGCTGGCGATGGGCGTCGCCATGGCGCGCGGCCCAAGTTTGGTCAATCACCTCAAGAGCGTGAAACGCAGCCTGCGCAGCTTGCGGTTGTCACCCAAGTCGGTGAAAGCGCTGGACGATTGACCGCTGGTCTTGAAGTTGGGGCATCTGTGGCGAGGGGATCTGCGAATTCATCGTTCTGTAACGCTCGCGCCGCCAAACCGTCATCGCGCGCCTTCATCGTAAAGCTCCCGTATACGTCTTGGGAGTCTCGACATGACCCAGTCCTACGAAGAACGCAGCGCCGTCAAAACCCGTCGTCAGCAGGAAGACCAGCGCCGCATGGCGTTCCGTCGTGCCATCGAAGACCGCTGTGAGCAGCGCCAGCTGCTGGCCGAAATCAGCGAGTTTCCGGACGCAGCAGAATTCAACTATTGGCAGGCAACATCGGCGGCTTCCCGTCGAAACGCTCAACCAGGCCAATGATCTGAGCACGCTCGCCGCGAACGAACGCCAGGAAGGCGTGAGCCACCGGTGACAAGCGTTTCGCCCTGGCTTGTACCAGGCACCAACTGCGGTACAGCGGCAGCTCCTCCACCGGCAACTCGATGAGAGCGCCGGACACCATCTCCCGGCTTACGGCGTGGCGCGTCAACAGCGCCACGCCCAGCCCTGCGAGAACGCATTCGCGTTGGGCCTCCGCCGACGCCACTTCCAGCGTCTGGGTGAAGTGCACCCGTTTCTCCTTGAAATACTCCTCGCAGGCCAGCCGCGTGCCTGACCCTGGCTCGCGCAGCAGCAGCGTATACGGCTCAAGGTCTTGCAAGCGCAACGGGCCCATGTGGCACAGCGGATGGTCGGGCGGCGCCACAGCGACGATCGGGTTATTGAGAAATGGCAGGAATTCCAGGCCCATGTCCTGAGGCACCATGGACATGATCACCAGATCGTCGCGGTTGTCCGAGAGCCTTCGGATCACTTGGCCGCGGTTGACCACCGTGAGGTTCAGGTTGACCTCCGGGTGCTGGCGCTTGAAGGCGGCGAACAGGTGCGGCACGAAGTACTTGGCGCTGGATTCCACCGCCAGCTTCAATTGGCCTTGCAGCGAGCCCTGCATGTCCGACAACTGCATGTCGAGGTTTTCCAGGCGCCCGAAGATGTCCCGGCTGGCGCGTTGAAGGGCTTCGGCGGCTTCGGTCATGTAGAGTTTTTTGCCAACGTACTCAAACAGCGGCTGGCCAATCAGCTCCTCAAGTGATCGAATCTGTAGGCTAACGGCCGGTTGTGTGAGAGACATTTCGTCGGCTGCGCGGCTGTAGGACCTCAGGTCGCACACCTCATTGAAAATCTGCAGTTGACGCAATGTCATACGCATCAATGACTTACGCATTTTCTATAGGCTCTCGGGCGGGGCGGATGAGTCAACTATAAGTCTTTGCTTATGCACGACCCAATAAATATTCATTTTTGTTAATCAACAGCCAGGACTAGTGTGGTGCTGCGACCGATTGTTACATCTGGTCACGCGTCGACCTGAAGCTCCAGGTCGTGGTACCACCGGCTCAAGGGAACCTCCAATTGATAACAAAGATCCTGATCGCCAACCGTGGTGAGATTGCCGTCCGCATCGTGCGCGCTTGCGCCGAGATGGGCATTCGCTCGGTCGCGGTCTATTCCGACGCTGACCGTCATGCGTTGCATGTCAAGCGTGCGGACGAGGCCCACAGCATCGGCGCCGATCCGCTGGCCGGCTATCTCAACCCGCGCAAACTGGTGAACCTGGCTGTGGAAACCGGTTGCGATGCGTTGCATCCCGGTTATGGCTTTCTCTCGGAAAACGCCGAGCTGGCGGACATCTGCGCCGAGCGCGGGATCAAATTCATCGGTCCGTCGGCTGAAGTCATTCGCCGCATGGGCGACAAGACCGAAGCGCGTCGCAGCATGATCAAGGCCGGCGTACCGGTCACGCCGGGCACCGAAGGCAACGTATCGGGCATCGAAGAGGCCCTGACCGAAGGCGACCGCATTGGTTACCCGGTGATGCTCAAGGCTACGTCCGGTGGTGGCGGTCGGGGTATCCGTCGTTGCAACAGCCGCGAAGAGCTCGAACAGGCTTTCCCGCGGGTCATTTCCGAAGCCACCAAGGCCTTTGGTTCGGCGGAAGTGTTCCTGGAAAAATGCATCGTCAATCCCAAGCACATCGAAGCGCAGATCCTGGGTGACAGTTTTGGCAACGTGGTGCATCTGTTCGAGCGTGATTGCTCGATCCAGCGTCGCAACCAGAAGCTGATCGAGATTGCCCCCAGCCCGCAACTGACGCCTGAGCAGCGCGCCTACATTGGTGACCTGTCGGTGCGCGCCGCCAAGGCTGTGGGCTACGAGAACGCCGGCACCGTGGAGTTCCTGCTCGCCGAGGGCGAGGTGTACTTCATGGAGATGAACACCCGGGTGCAGGTGGAACACACCATCACCGAAGAAATCACCGGCATCGACATTGTTCGTGAACAGATCCGCATCGCCTCCGGCCTTCCGTTGTCGGTCAAGCAGGAAGACATTCATCACCGTGGCTTCGCGCTGCAGTTTCGGATCAACGCCGAAGACCCTAAAAACAACTTCCTGCCCAGTTTCGGCAAGATCACCCGCTACTACGCCCCCGGCGGCCCGGGCGTGCGCACCGACACAGCGATCTATACCGGCTACACCATTCCGCCCTTCTACGATTCGATGTGCCTGAAGCTGGTGGTCTGGGCGCTGACCTGGGAAGAAGCAATGGACCGTGGCCTGCGGGCCCTGGACGACATGCGTCTGCAAGGGGTCAAGACCACCGCGGCGTATTACCAGGAAATCCTGCGCAACCCGGAATTCCGTAGTGGCCAGTTCAATACCAGCTTCGTTGAAAGCCATCCTGAGCTGACCAACTACTCGATCAAGCGCAAACCCGAAGAGCTGGCCCTGGCCATCGCCGCCGCCATTGCCGCCCACGCAGGCCTGTAAGGAAAATAACAATGTCCAAGAAGATTCACGTAACCGATACGATCCTGCGCGACGCTCACCAATCGCTGCTCGCCACTCGCATGCGCACCGAAGACATGCTGCCGATCTGCGACAAGCTCGACAAAGTCGGCTATTGGTCGCTGGAAGTCTGGGGCGGCGCAACATTCGACGCCTGCGTGCGCTTCCTGAAGGAAGACCCGTGGGAGCGCTTGCGCCAACTGCGCGCGGCGCTGCCCAACACTCGCCTGCAAATGCTGCTGCGTGGTCAGAACCTGCTGGGCTATCGCCATTACAGCGATGACGTGGTCAAGGCGTTCGTGGCCAAGGCTGCGGTCAACGGCATCGATGTGTTCCGTATTTTCGATGCGATGAACGACGTGCGTAACCTGCGGGTCGCCATCGAGGCGGTGAAAGCCGCAGGCAAGCACGCCCAAGGCACCATCGCCTACACCACCAGCCCGGTGCACACCATTGAGGCTTTCGTAGCCCAGGCCAAGCAAATGGAAGCCATGGGTTGCGACTCGGTGGCGATCAAGGACATGGCCGGTTTGCTGACCCCGTACGCCACTGGCGAGCTGGTGAAGGCATTGAAGACCGAGCAGTCGTTGCCGGTGTTCATCCATTCCCATGACACCGCTGGCCTGGCCGCGATGTGCCAGCTCAAGGCGATCGAAAACGGCGCCGATCACATCGACACCGCGATCTCCAGCTTCGCCTGGGGCACCAGCCATCCGGGCACCGAGTCGATGGTTGCGGCCCTTAAGGGCAGCGAGTTCGACACTGGCCTGAACCTGGAATTGCTGCAGGAAATCGGCCTGTATTTCTATGCGGTGCGCAAAAAATACCACCAGTTCGAAAGCGAGTTCACGGCGGTGGACACCCGCGTCCAGGTCAATCAGGTGCCGGGCGGGATGATTTCCAACCTGGCCAACCAGCTCAAAGAGCAGGGCGCGTTGAATCGCATGAACGAGGTGCTGGCAGAGATTCCACGGGTGCGCGAAGACCTTGGCTTCCCGCCGCTGGTGACCCCGACCTCGCAGATCGTCGGCACTCAGGCGTTCTTCAACGTACTGGCCGGTGAGCGCTACAAGACCATCACCAACGAAGTGAAGCTCTATTTGCAGGGCGGCTACGGCAAGGCTCCGGGTTCGGTGAATGAGAAGCTGCGCCGTCAGGCCATCGGCAGCGAAGACGTGATCGATGTGCGTCCGGCCGACCTGCTCAAGCCGGAAATGACCAAGCTGCGTGGCGAAATCGGCGCACTGGCCAAATCCGAAGAAGACGTACTGACTTACGCCATGTTCCCGGACATCGGGCGCAAGTTCCTCGAAGAACGCGAAGCCGGCACCCTGACCCCGGAAGTGCTGTTGCCAATCCCTGAGGCGGGCAGTGTGAGCTCGGCGGGTGGTGAAGGCGTGCCGACCGAGTTCGTCATCGATGTTCACGGCGAAACCTACCGCGTCGACATCACCGGCGTGGGCGTCAAGGCTGAAGGCAAGCGTCACTTCTACCTGTCCATCGATGGCATGCCCGAAGAGGTCGTGTTCGAACCGCTCAATGAGTTTGTCGGCGGCGGCAGCAGCAAGCGCAAACAAGCCACTGCGCCGGGCCATGTCAGCACCACCATGCCGGGCAACATCGTCGATGTGCTGGTCAAGGAGGGCGATGTGGTGAAGGCCGGCCAAGCGGTGCTTATTACCGAAGCCATGAAGATGGAAACCGAAGTGCAGGCGGCTATCGCCGGCAAGGTCACCGCCATTCATGTCGCCAAGGGCGACCGGGTCAATCCGGGCGAGATCCTGATCGAGATCGAAGGCTGAGCTAACAGCCTCGATACAACCGTTTAACCTCGGGGGGGCATGTGCTCCCCTTTTTTTTGCCTGTCAGAACATCATTCGCCATTGGCCCATCAACGCCCCGTTACGGTTGTCCTGACCGGTTTCACCCTTATAACTCACCCCCAGGGTATGCCTGGGCGAAACGGCCAGGTCCAGCCCTGTTTCGAAGAGCAGGCTGTCACGGTCCAGTTCGACGCCTTCGACGGTATACGACTTGCCTGCGCCGACCAGGCCCTGGCGGGAAGCGCCTCGGGTCTCGCCGTAGAGATGTTTCCAACCGAGACTCAAGCGCGGCGTCAGTCGCATGCCCTGGTCAAGAGAGAATGACCGGGCGAGGTGCAGGCCCAGGTTGCTGTGGAAATAGTCCTGGGTCTGACCGTTGAACTGCAACGCCGCGTCGCCACCGTTCTCCGAATAGCGATCGCGTTGGTAGCGTTGGTAACCAAGGTCGATATAAGGCTCGATATCGAAGTGACCGATGTTCAGGTTGTAACCGAGCTGGCCAAAGACCTGCTGCGTATTGGCATCGTAGCGACCTTTGAGGCGATCCCTGAAACCGTTGAAGAGCACATGACGCTTGGTACTGCCGTCATGATTGCCGTAAACGGCGCCCAGGCGCAGCGCCCATGGCCCGTCCTGGCGCAAGGCGTAGGCGCCCAGGTGCCAACTGTCGAGCCGACCATCGAACTGCTGGCCGTCCAGCCGGGTTTGCGTCTTGCCGCCGATTATCCCCAGGCGCCAATCCGGGCTGATGGCCCAGTCGGTTCCCAGCATCACACCTTTTGTCGAGTGTTTCAGGGCATAGCTGCCCAATTGTTTGCCGATACTGCCGCTGTTCCCGATGGCCTGGACCCAGACTTGACCGTCAGCGTGCACGCTCCCGGGGTTTTTCTGGCCCATGGCCGAAAGCATTCCGCTGCTGATCGGCGCGATGCTGCTCAAGGTGGCGTTGCCCAGATCCGCAGTGTTGTAGCCACTCAGTTGGTCGATGGCGCTGGCGGCGGTCATCATATCGCTGCCGAGCAAGGCGTTGATGGCGGCGTTGGGTTTTGCGACTGGCTGGGTGGTTTGCAATTGGCCGGTGGGTTTGGGAGCGGTGCTGGTGATTTTGGGTGGCTCGACGGGTTTGATTGCTGGGGCTTCGATCACTGGTCGGGCACCAGCTGCCAGTGCAACGGTAGGCACGTCGATGGGGGCGGGCGCTGCTGGTTTGACCGGTTGCAGCGCTTCGATATGGGCCGCAAGTTCTTGCCCGTTTTCGGTAGTTGCTGCTTGCTTGAGGGGAACATCGTTGCGCGCGTAAGTCAGGTTGACTTGCGTATCGGTGGGGCTCAGCGTCGCCGTCATGAAGGCCAGATTGCTGGAGACCGTGCCGAACGTTCCTTCGATCTTCCCCGCGCGGATGACCGTGTGCTCGCGCGCCTCAATGTATTCGCCCGGCACGCCGGCGACGGTCAGCGTCGCGTTGTTGAGGAGCGCGGTGCCTTCAACGTTGATCGTGGAGCTACCACCATCTGCATTGACCCCGTAGATCAGCTCGGCAGTCTCCGCCAACGAGAAATCCTGAGTTACGGAGGGTGCGCCTGTTTCGGGGCCGACTTCCAACTGGCCCGCGATACTCAAGAACTCCACAGTGCCATTGCCGCTGAAGCTGGCCTTCTCGCGTACATGAACCTGCCCATTGACCACGCCGGAGTTCGTCATGCTGGCACCTGGCTCGACAGTCACGCGATTGGCGATCACGCCCTGGTTATCCAGAGTGCCGAGAACCCCTACCTGCCCGTCGATTCGACCAGTATTGAGCAACGTGGTGTCTGGCTCGATCACTCCCCAGCCTGCGAAGCTCCCGGTGTGTTGCCATTCGCCTTGCGCAACCTGCAAAGCCATGAAATTTCGGGTTTCAGCCAATATCGGATGCTTGGCGGCGTCCAGGCGCAGAACGTTTTTTCCTCCGCCACCATCAATGATCCCGGGAAATTTTGCGTTTGCGCTGATGATGACCCAGTCATTTTTGCCCGTCCATTTCGCGTCGCCTTTACGGGAAGTGATGGCATTTTGCCGCTTGGTATCCTTAGCTTCGGCGAAGGCCTTGAGGTGCTCTTGTTGCTCGGCGGTTGTGAGGATATCGGCTGATGGCTGAGCCATCGAAACATCGGCGCCGCCGAGCGCCAAGGCGATTGCCAGGGCAAGGTGTTGGGGTGGGTGTAAATGTTGGATAGACATCGAGTGCGGCCTCTCTTGAAAGAAGTCCGCACTTTAAAAATTCCACCCCCGGTCACGCTGCCAGCTAACGCCGCGCCTTGGGCAAGCCACAGCAGATGGAATCTGTAGGCCGGTCGTGTTGCGATCCAGAGATCGTCGCGTTGGCTTCCATGACCTGAAGCGTCGCCCTACAAGATCCTCGGAACTGTCCTGTCAGCTGCGCTTGAGATAAGCCTTCCCATAATGCCGCTCCATCCGCGCCTGGATCAGCTCCAACGCGATGGACATCAACCAGTAAATGATCGCCGCCGTGGTGAGCATTTCGATGTAGCGGTAGCTGGAACGACCATAGGATTGCGCCAGGAACATCACTTCCCAGACGCCCATCACCGAGATCAGGGACGAGTCCTTGAGCATGGAGATGAATTGGTTGGTGGTCGGTGGAATGATGGTGCGCATGGCCTGGGGCAGGGTGACGCGCCAGAAGATCACGGTTTCACCCATGCCCAGCGCAAGGGAGGCTTCGCGCTGGCCATGGGGGACGCCAAGGATGCCGGCGCGGAAGATTTCGCTCAGGTAGGCGCCGTAGTTCAGCGACAGGGCGATGATCCCGGCGGCAATCGCGCCCGGCACCAGCCCCAGTTGTGGCAGCCCGAGGTAGATCAGCAGAATCTGGATCAGCAGCGGTGTGCCGCGAAAGAACGACGCGTAGAAACTGGCAATGCCGAAGGCAACCGCGCTGCTGGACAGCCGCGCCAGGGCGGTGATGAAGCCCAGCAAGGACGAAGCGACGATCGAACACAGGCATAGAAACAGCGTCAGCGCCGCGCCCTGCAGAAAGCCGTTGGGTGCCAGGTGCACGCCCAGCAGATTCGGCAGCTTGTCCAGGATGATGGAGAATTTCAGGTCGAAGCTCAGGAAAAAACTCGCGAACAACACCAGCATGGTTGCCCAGGTCAGGTACAACCGTGTGCGAAAACCGAAGATCTTTTTCAGGCGCGACTCGGCCACCGGTTGCGGTGGCCGAGAAGGGGATGGAAAGGAAGTCATTGGCTGATGTCGGCGCCGATCCATTTTTGGGAAAGCTTGCTCAAGGTGCCGTCCTGTTTCAACTGGGCGAACACTTCACGCACCTTGCTGTTCCACTCGGCGTCGCCTTTTTCGATGGCCACCGAGTTCGGCTCGGAATAGAGCGCCTCGCCCGCCAGTTTGAAGCGTTTGTCTTCGCTCAGGCGCGGCTGCGCAGTCACCAGATTGGTCAGCACCGCGTCCAGCCGCACCCCGGCACCCAGCCCCAAATCCTGGAAGGCCACGTTGTCGGTGTCGTACGGGGCGATCTGCACGTCCTCGAAGGGGTAGCTCAAACGGGTGTCTTCCGCGCCTTCGATCACCAGGTTCTTGTTCAGGTAGCTCTCGTAGCTGGAGGCGCTGGTGAGGCCGACTTTCTTGCCGCTCAGGTCACTGGCGCCATGGATTCTGTCGTCCTTGGCGTTGACCACGATCACCGCTGGCGAAGCGTAATACTGAACCGGGAAATCGAACACCTCGGCGCGGGCCTTGCTTGGCGTCATGGAGCAGATGCAGATGTCGTAGCGCCCGCTCCAGCGCCCGGCGGCAATCACGTCCCAGGAGGGGGTTTCCAGGCGCAGCTTCACGCCCAGTTTTTCAGCGACCGCTTTGGCAACATCCACGTCAAAACCGTCGAGCTGGTTCTGATCGTTGAGGAATGAGAAGGGCGGATAGCTTTCCATCAGCACGCCGACCAGTTCTTTTTTCTGCTCGATGCGATCCAGCGTGGCGCCAGCGAGCGCTTGTGACGAAACGGCCAGTAGAGTCAGGCCGAGGGCCAGCAGCGGTTGAAATTTCACGAGAGATCCCTGGCTGAAAAATAAGTTGTGGTTAACCGATGGGTGCGTATTAAATAGTTATAAGAAGGACTCCGGTAGTGAGTATTTTTCATAAGCTTATGAGTGAATCGCATATGGGCGCAGCAACGATAGTCATCCTTGATGGCGGCATGGGCCGCGAACTGCAACGCCGGGGCGCCCCGTTCCGACAGCCCGAGTGGTCGGCGTTGGCCTTGAGCGAAGCACCGCAGGCGGTCGAAGCGGTACACGCGGCCTACATCGCCAGCGGCGCCAACGTGATTACCAGCAACAGCTACGCCGTAGTACCGTTTCACATCGGAGAGGAGCGCTTTGCAGCCGAGGGCCAGGCATTGGCGGCGCTGGCTGGGGAGCTGGCGCAGCGGGCGGTACAGGCCTCAGGCAAATCAGTACGGATTGCCGGGTCGCTGCCACCGTTGTTCGGTTCCTATCGACCCGATTTGTTCGATGCTTGCCGTGCCAATGAATTGCTGGCGCCGCTGGTGACAGGCCTGGCGCCTCATGTTGACCTGTGGTTGGCCGAAACCCAAAGCTCGACGGTTGAAGCGCGAGCGATCCACGCCGGGCTGCCGAAGGACGGCAAGCCGTTCTGGCTGTCATTCACCCTGAAAGATGAAGACACCGATGAAGTGCCGCGCCTGCGTTCCGGTGAGCCGGTGGCGGACGCGGCGGCAGTGGCCGCCGAGCTCGGCGTCGAAACGCTGCTGTTCAATTGCAGCCAACCAGAAGTGATCGGCGCAGCAATCGATGCCGCGCGGGACACCTTCGAGCGTCTGGGGGTGAAGATCCACATTGGAGCCTACGCCAACGCGTTCCCACCGCAGCCGAAGGAGGCGACGGCCAACGACGGGTTGGACCCGCTGCGCGAAGACCTTGATCCACCAGGGTACCTTCAGTGGGCGGCTGACTGGCGCAAGCGCGGGGCAAGCCATCTGGGCGGCTGCTGCGGGATTGGGCCGGAGCATATTGCGGTGCTGGCGCAAAAGCTGGTCTGAGCCTGGTTCATCGTAATAACTCTATGGCGAGGGAGCTTGCTCGCGCTGGGCTGCGCAGCGGCCCTAAGAACTTGCGGTTGCTGCGCAACCGAGCGCGAGCAAGCGCCTTCGCCACGGAGTCGTGAGATTCTGCTGACATTTGGACTTACGCTTTTCCCCGAACCCTCTAACCCCTCCATACATATGTATGTCATTTCCGCTCGAACGGCGCGATAGGGTCCCAGCCCTGATCACAACCGGACACTGAAATGACTGTTTTCTCTGAAAATGAACGTGGCGTGCCTTCTTTCGCGCGCTTGAAACCCATCAGCCTGTTACCCAACGGGAGCCGATTTCAACCCCATACATTTGCCGATCAATGGTTAGCCCAATGGGGCCTCACCGGCGAGGCGCAGGTTCAGGTCACTTATCTGGAGGTCGAGACTGTTGATTCGGCCGCTGAACGCAAAACCGCCGCGGTGGCGTTGCGGGACGCCGTGACACAAGGCTTTCTGAGAGCCCATCAAAGCCGGGCTTCCTCCTCCGCCTTGTCCCCGCGAGAGGGCTGGGTTTATCCCCACCGAAGTCAGATGTCCCTGGACTTTTCGTCACTGCGGGCCAACGGTAAAGCACTCTCGCAAGACGTCCTGCAGCAATTGCGAGCCGGCATCGAGCCCGGTTATCAGGGCACTGGACAGCCCCTCATCACCGAGGTGGATGCTCACGGCAATCTGCTCGGCGCCCGTGAAAAAGAGCAGCTCCGGCAATTGGGGCTTCTGGATGCCAATCAGGTGAAGCTGGCCCGGTTGCTCGCCGCGCTTCCAACGTTCGACACGGTACTCAAGAGTCTGCTGGTCGGCAGAATCAAGGCAAAGCTTGCGCAAGGGAAATTCCGTGCCTCGGCGTTTGAGCACCTGGACCCGGATCACTGCTACGTGAACCACTTTAGCGTCGACTCGATGGGTAAGCGTGCGTTGATCTCCTCGCAGCGCTTTACCGACGTCATGTTGAGCTGCCTGACAACGGACACACGGCCCACCTACACGGTCGATGGCGTGGGATTCTTCAGTCGTGCGGATACGGTGGAAGAGGCTGACAGCCTATTTGTCAGCCCATTGGATCGGAAAACTGCAGCGATCATGGAGTCGGCATTCTATGTCGCTCAACCGGCCACCAACGAAAGTCTCAAGCGGCAGTTTCAGGATGACCTCCTTGCGTTTCGCACGGGTAAGTACGTAGCGGACTGGCTCGATACACCAAGCCCATCCACAGCTGAAGCGGCGCTTGCTTTTTTGCTGTCCCGGCGCTTCTTGTATTTGTTCGATCTGTACAAGGCTGATCGGGATCCGGCCCTCCAATTGACTCTGAGTGAGCGCAACCTGCAGAACGATGAGGATCGCCTGCTGGACCTCATCACGACCCATCCTCGCATGACGGACAGAAACCGCCTGTTGCGGGCGCCCATTCCCCATGTTTATGCCGTCATGCTCGACATGGGTGCCGCAGCGCCCCGCAAATGGCCCGCTGCAATGACCATCAAGCGGGCCGATCAGTCCGCATTGTTCCTGTACTCGCTGGAAGGAGGGATCCAGAAATTCCGTTCCTTCAAGGATCTGGTCAATAAGGTCAGCCCTGTCTATGAGGGACAAAAACGCAGGATTCGGGATATCGCCTCTGAATTGTCTGGACACGCCTTTGAAATCGCCGCAGATGACCTGCTGCGGTTTCAAAGTGCCGCGCTGGAAACGTTTCTGAATGCGCCTGTAAACGAAACACTCGCCTTGCCTGCCTTTGCCCTGAATGTCGAAAATGCGCTGGACCTGCCCATGCTGTCCCTTGCCGGGCCACTGGCTGCGCGCCAGGAAACCCTGGTTGAAGACAATCGCCCCGATTTCTTTAAAACGGCAACCTCTGCGGAAAAATCGCATTATCGCGGTCTGGAGCTGCTGGTATTGGAAGCCGCCTATAAATCGGCAGCTAGTGATATCCAGACGTTGTTGCAGTTCACCCGCCAGAAGATCAGGCAATATCTGCAAAAGGTCGTGCACGCGGACATAGACCCCGATCCGGACCTGTCCATGGTTACGTTTTTCTATGGGAAGAGGGCCAACCCGGGGCAGTCCCGTGTCAGCAGCCTGACCCAGTTGCTATTGGATAACCTGCGACCGTCTCAGCACCCGAATGCAATGAGGGAGGTACTGAGCGCCTACCTGATCGATTCCGACGGCGAACGTATCCGCAACCCGGCCAACGGCTATTTCATTACGTTGAGCGGGCGCGAACTGGCCAAGATGGTGACGAGCATCGATGCCGGTGGCAGTTATGAGGCCATGCTCAGGGAGCAAATGAATAAACCGGCCTACAAGAAGGCCTGGCAGACAGCGTACCTGGCCAATCTGAAATTCAAAGGCTATGAGGCCTCGCTCAAGGGCGACGCAGTGTTCAAGGCCATGGTGGTCGATAAGGCCTCCAACCCACCCAAATCAACGAAGAAACTCGCCCTCTGGCTGGACGCTGTCCTGAGCTCGCCGTCGGTAGAGGCCCGCGCCTCCGTCATGGGACGCAGCGTGCATGTGTACGGTCTGATGTTGGGTGGAAGCATGGCTGTCGGCGGCCGGCACGCCCATATGGGCAATGCGGTCAGCATCAATGGTGTGCTGGTGTTTTCCGATCAGGAAGGGCCGGATATCAAGGGCACCGTGGGGGTTTATTTTCCCGACAGTCCCGAGGGCGAGGACTTCCACGAGTTTGCCGATCTGAGCGAGGGCGTTGCCGAGCTGTTGTCACGGGAGGATTGGCAGGCGTATTTCCGTTCGCGTATCTCCACGCGTAACCCTTCCGAGATAAAACGCACGCTGGGGCAGCAAGGGGGGCGTCCGCTGATTCGCGGTTCGTTGATCACCGGCGATCTTCTTGAAGCCCTCCACCGGGCGCACATCAACTTTCACAGTGCCCATGCCGATCAACGCTCCAACAGTAACCGCGATGTCCGTCATCAAACCTATGGCAGGTTCGGGCAGATGGCGATCGAGGTTGTCATGGAGTTGGCCGGTATGTTCCTGGCGCCGGGTTTCCAGATGCTCAAGAGCGCCGTCAAGACCGGCTTGCTGGTGTACAGGACCGGGGCTATTCCGCTGAACCTGAAGACTCTGGCGCTTGTGCATGCGGTAGCGAACCATGGCGGATCGCGTCTTGCCCGAGGCACCGTGCCCTCCCGGGGCCAATCTTTTTTCCGCGCGGTGACCGCGCGCCAGAGTCAGGATGAAGCGCTGTCCGGGTTGCCATTGGACATGGCGATCTATGCTCCTTATGCGGTGAAGGATGTCTCGGTGATCCGTGGGCTGACCGCGGACGCGCGAGGCTTTTATCGTGCAACGATCAACAATGTGGCCACCGGCAGTGTGACGGCTCGCCCCGTGTATGTGCGACAACCCGACGGGATGGTGTTCCGTGTGCATGACCACACGAAGCTGGATGCAACCGAAGCCACTCTGGTCAACCCGATGACGGGGCTGGACATCCGCTCCAGTGGGGTGATGCGCAGCACCGTGGCGCGCATGTCCGATGGGCAGTGGCGTGCCGTGGGCTTTGGCCGGGGCGGCGGCAAACGGCCGGCGCAGACGCCTGCCCAACCGGGCCCGTCAAAGAAGCCTGCCCTATCGGTTTCCGCTGTTTCCAATTCGATACGCACGCCGGGCAGTTGGAACAATCGGATCATAGACCTGGTGCCGTCAATCATGACGCGCCTGGCGATCTGGCCACAAAACCGCAGCTTGCTGATCATTGATGAAATATCCGCACAACGTGCCTGGTCGGTGCGTTTTACCCCGGGGCAACATGAAACGATTTATCCGGTGGCCGAGCATCCGGATAGAGCAGATACAGATGTCGTTTTGAGACGAACCGGTCATGACCATTACAGTTTGCTCTTGGGTGAGCGCGTGGTGGATATCGATGCCGATGGTGATTGCCTATTCAAGGCCTTGGCGGCTGGGTTGAATGAAGGGCAGGCCCAGGAGACGTTCACGATGCAGGGGCTGCGCGATGCGGCAGCCGATCATGTCGATCTACATCCGGAGTTGAGTCAATACGTGGCGCCGCCAGTCTCCAGAGTGCAGCAAGCGCTTTTTGAGAATGCGCCATCGCTTGTCAATCTTCTGGACAATGCGGCGATGCTCGATCTCACCCGGATCGTCTACGGAACGCCCAACCCGCAGCGCTTGTTCCAACCGACCTTGGATTACTTGGACCTGCATGCAAACAGAACTGTTCGTATGGCAATTACTGCGGCACCAGGGACTAAGTTACCTCCTGAGATCCTGCAGGAAGTCGGCCGCATGTTATCGCCCCGGCCCCCGGCAAATCTGGCGGCAGGCACCAGCGGCCCTTTTTCCGCGCAGGAAAAAGTCACCATGAAGCAACTGTTCGAGGACATTCTGCTGCCGCCTGTCGATGATCAGAACATTCTTCGGCTGCTCGGTGACAAGTACCTGCTGGTTTCCAAAGACGTGGCCCACATCATGCTGGAGTATGGGCTCACCGCCCGGCAGTTGGTCGGTCATCATCCCCGCAATAGCCTGGCCTATGTCAGGCATGAGGAGGCGCTGCACGATCATCTGGACCCGGATGAGCTAGAAACGCTGCTGGACGGTGCCCATCTCGTGGATCGCAATGATCTGGATGACGTAAAAGACCAGCTGATGCGCGTTCGGGACAAGTTCGTCGATGACGATGCTGAGCTGTTTGATCAGTTCATGTATGCCGACATGGTCGAGCGGACCGTTGATTTATTCAGAACGGCCCTTGGGCGTTTCCCTGATCTGCTGCGGCGGGCCAACATTATCCTGAGATCCCGCGTTATCGCTCACAACCTCGGTGGCATGTTGTCCGTGAGTGACGTCGCGAGGTGGATCCGTAATCCGGCGCTGTCCGACAGGCGCTTTGAACTCATTGCCGCGTATGCAGACGCCCGTTATGCCGAACTGGAGCGTACGGGACGCATCGACCTTGACTGGATGCAGGTGTTCAATGATCAGAACCTGCAAAACATTCTCGTTTATCGACCTAATTTGATGGCGTTCATGAAGTTCCTGGGCGGGGCGCGGAAGAACGTTGAGAGCATAGACGTACCTGCCGTCGCGAAATTGTTTAGCCCTCCAGGGGAGTTGCCGTCCAATAACCGGGTGGCCATCTTGTTAAATACCCCGGGTTTAGTGGGGAACCTTATGCGTCTGCGAGCCGATTACGCCATGCAGATCTGGCTCGACCTGATTGGGCCGCATTTTAGCGATGCGACTATTCGGCAGGCGCTTGGACGACCGGGGTCGCTGCGTACTGGACTGGAATTTGGATTGGCATTAAGAGAAAGCCTGGGGGCAGAAGAAGCCCGTGCGAATCGAATCATCCAGACCCTGTTCGCCATCGGCCAACGACGGGCCCAGCTCTATCTCTACAACTTTAACTTCCCAGCTAACCGCTTGGGGCATAGCCGTCTGGATTTTGCCGTGTACCTGGAAAGTCATCTGAGCATCCCGCAATGGGCCTGGCAGTATGCACGACGGGGCGTAACTCCTGACTCGCTCAAGCAGTTTGGTGAGGTGAAGCGCAAGTCGGAGTGATTTGACGGTGGGCAGGCGACGAATGTGTCGACTGCCCACTAGCCATCGCGAGCAGGCTCGCTCCCACAAGGGATTGGCGGCGAATACAGATTCTGCATTCGCCCTGGGCTCCTGTGGGAGCGAGCCTGCTCGCGATAGCTGACTGTCAGGCGAAACAATTCAAGAGCGACACTCCACCAACCCAAGCACCTGCCCACCCGCGCTCTGGTTCTCCTCACTCAGCCAGCGCTCGAATCCTGCCCGGATCGCCGGCCACTCCGAATCCAGCATCGAGTACCACGCGGTGTCGCGGTTCTGGCCCTTGACCACCATATGCTGGCGGAACACCCCTTCAAAGGTGAAGCCCAGCCGCTCGGCGGCGTATTTGGAACGGGCATTGGCGTTGTTGCACTTCCACTCCAGGCGCCGATAACCCAGAGCGAAAGATTCCTTGGCCAACAGATAAACCGCCTCGGTGCTTTTCGGCGAGCGCTGCATCGGCGCGCCGAAGGTCACATGGCCGATCTCGATGCGGCCTTGTGCTGGCACGATCGACATCAGGCTGAGGATGCCCTGCACCTCGCCACTGGCGCGGTCGATCACGCTGAAGAAATACGGGTCGACGTTGGCGGCGTGATTGGCCAGCCACGCATCGAACGCGCTGCGATCCTTGAACGGGCCGTAGGGCAAGTAATCCCAGAGTTTCGGGTCGGCACCGGGCCCTTCGAGGGCTTGCCACAGGCCGTCGGCATGGCGCGCCGGATCGAGTTTTTCCAGGCGGATGAAGCGCCCTTCGAGCAACTGCGTAGACGGCGCCGGAGCGCCTTTCCAATCGGCAGGGGAAATCGACATGCTGCGCTCCTTACAGGGCTTTGCGAAATTGAATGAAACCCGGGCGTTCGGCGATGCGCTCATAGAGCTGGATCGCCGTCGCGTTGGTTTCGTGGGTCAGCCAATGCACCTTGCAGCAACCATCGGCCTTGGCGGTGGTGTAGACAAATTCGATGAGCTGGCGACCGACCCCGGTGCCGCGGCTGTGCTCTGTCACCAGCAGGTCTTGCAGGTAGCAGGAGTTTTCGATGCTCCAGTTCGACCGGTGATAAATGAAATGCACCAGGCCTACCGCCGTGTCGCCGTTCCAGGCGAGGGCGCCGTGGGTCGGTTCGCGGTCATCAAGCAGACGTTGCCAGGTGCTTTGGCTCACGGCCTGCGGCAGTTCGGTGTTGTAGAAACGCAGGTAGGCCTGCCACAACGGCAACCAGGCGGCGTGATCGTCAGCGCTGACGAGGCGGATCTGGGGATGGCTCATGTTCACTCCTTGGAGGATAGGTCATGCATCAGGTGTGCGAGGGCCTGGTCCTGCGGGTCCAGGCTGGCGGCAAGACCCTGGCGCACCCCGCTGATGTCCGCGGGGCTGCGGTTCTGGCTGAGTTTGCGTTTGCCTTCCAGGCGCTGGATGGGCAGGGTGAAACCGACGATGGCCTTGAGCATGCTGTCGATGTACTGCGCCGGTGCATCATCGATTTTCCAGGGCTGGGCGCGGCCGGCTTCGTGACGATCGGTCAGGGCGCCCACCAGGTTACGCAGGCGATGGGGATCGCTGAACACCTCTGCGCGGCCATAGGCGTGTACGGCCAGATAGTTCCAGGTCGGCACGACTTTGCCGTGTTCGGCCTTGCCGGGGTAGAAACCGGGGCTGACGTAGGCGTCGGCCCCTGCGAAAACCACCAATGCTTCGGCACCGGCTTCCAGGTCATGCCATTGTGGATTGGCCCGGGCCATGTGGCCGTAGAGGCTGCCATTGGGGCCTTGTTGCGGGTCCAGCAACAGTGGCAAATGACTGGCCTGCAAGCCGTGTTCACCGTGAGTGATCAATACAGCCAGGCGGCAATCACCCATCATGGCATGCAGTTGGGGCAGGTCTTCGACGACAAAGGCTTGTGGGTTGTACATGACGATTTTCCTTGGCGAATGCGAGCATCCTAGGCAGGCTATTGGTCTGTTGTAAGAGCCACTTATGACCAATTCGATAGGTCCATTTGCGAGGACTCTCATGAACAATGCCGTGCCGCCACTGTCGTTCAACCCCGCCGGCATTGAGCTGGACCGCCGTCAGGGGCTCAGTCGCCAGCTTTACCAGGCTTTGCGTATGCGGGTGCTGGATGGGCGGTTGGCCAGCGGTACGCGTCTGCCGGCCAGTCGCGATCTGGCGGCGGCCTTGGCGATTTCCCGCAATAGCGTGGTGCGGGCCTATGACCAGCTCTACGCCGAGGGTTTCATCGAAGGACGGGTCGGTGACGGCACTTATGTGGCAAAACTGTCGTCGACGGCCCTGCCGCTGAAAAACATATCCACAAAAGTACCCACAGGGTTTTCAACAGGCTTATCCACTGGTTTATCCACAGATTGGCTGGATTTACCTGTGGGTCCATCCAGTAAAGTTATCCACAGCGGTGCATTGGAACGGGTCGGAAAGCACCATTTGCCCCAACCACCCCTGGGTCCGCCAAGGGCATTTCGGGTCGGTGTTCCGGCGTTCGATCTGTTTCCTTTCGAGGTTTGGGCCAAACTGAACGCGGCTTTCTGGCGCAAGCCGGATCTGCAGCAACTGTGCTATGGCGATTCCCAAGGTGATGCGCGCTTGCGCGGTCTTATCGCAGCGTATCTGCGCAGCTCCCGAGGCCTGCACTGCACAGCTGAACAAATTGTGATCACCAGCGGAGCTCAGCAGGGCATTAGCCTTTGTGCACAGCTACTGGTGGACCCGGGTGACGTCGTGGCTGTGGAAAACCCCGGCTATCGCGCTGCCGGGCATGCGTTCTCGGTCGCCGGTGCCGAGGTCAGAGGGGTGCCCGTGGATGGCGATGGTCTGGATTGCGCGGCGCTGGGTACGTTGAACCACTGTCGGCTGGCTTATGTCACGCCGTCCCATCAGTACCCGACCGGGGTCGTCATGAGCCTTGCGCGGCGCTTGGAGCTGCTGACCTGGGCCGAGCGCAATAATGGCTGGATCGTCGAGGATGACTATGACGGCGAGTATCGCTACAGCGGTGCGCCGCTGGCGCCTCTGGCTGCACTGGATCGCCAGGGGCGGGTTCTTTATGTCGGGACGTTCGGCAAAGTCGCGTTCCCGGCCTTGCGCCTGGGTTATCTCGTGTTGCCACCCGGCCTGGTAGACGCCTTCGCCCGACGTCGCGCGGTGGATGTACGCCACTCTGAAGTCAGTACCCAGGCGGTGATGGCCGAATTCATGGCCGCCGGGCATTTCCAACGGCACATCAGGCGTATGCGCCGGGCCGCCCTGGCCCGGCGTGACGCGCTGCTGGCCGGCTGGCCGAAGGCGGTTCCAGGCGTTGGCGCCATGCCCACGGTGGTGGCGGGCCTGCACGTCACTGTGCCGGTGGACAGCGTCGAGCGTGAGCAAGAGCTGATAGCCCGAGCGACCCATGCCGGTGTCGAAATCAATGGCTTGAGTGGTTATTGGTTGCCCACCACAACGACGCCAGTGCGAGCCGGGCTGGTGCTGGGGTTCGCGGCCGTCCCGCCAGCAGCGATTGGCACCGCGCTGGCGAGCCTGGCCAAGGCCTGGAGAACAGGAGGCTGAGCGCCTGGCACAATCCCTGTGGGAGCGAGCCTGCTCGCGAAGACGTGGGCGCATCCAACATGGCGGCTGGCTGATCCACCGCTTTCGCGAGCAAGCCCGCTCCCACAGATTCAGATCCTGACCGTTATGAGGGCCGCTTTGGAAAGAACACTTCCCTGGCCTGATCCACCGCAATTTCGCTGCGGTAAAGATCGATCAATTGACGCTGGGTGAGATCCTGGGTGGCGTCGGCGCGTGCTCCCTTGTTGACTTGTTCCGGTGTTTTCAAGCGACCGGAAAGGTAGGCGTGGGCGGGGACCCAGTCGGTGGAGTAACGGAAATCGGCAAACCAAAGCGTTTTGTTTTCCTTCACGTCCCTGATCTCATACCGGTCGAGATAGCCGCGAAGAGGGCCTTTGTTTTTTTGTCGGTTCTTTAGTTTGGTGATGGAAATACGGTTGCGGCTTTTAAGCCAAATGACGCCATCCATGGTCGGAGGGCGATGTTTGATGACATTCAGTACGGCATCGAAGGCTTCCTCGTACAGGGCCTTCGCTTGCGTCTTGAGTGCCATGCGCAGGGCTTCGGCGGTACGCTTTTGTTTTACTGACACTTCAACGGTTTCGTTCGAGGCACTGTCCACTGCCTTTTTGATTGCAATGCCGACTTTCTCCATCCTGTTTGCATGGGCGTTCAGGATCATTCCGAGACCGGTGGGCGATCGGCCTGGCGCATTCATGTGCTCCTCGACCTGCGCCTGGAACGCCTCCAGCCCATCGATCAGGGCTTGGCCCTTTGCGAGGCTGGTTGCCAGTGGCGGGACGATCTGCGGCGTGTCGGCGAGCGCATGGGGCACCCACTCACCGGTTCCCTTGCGGTGGAAGGTGGCGATGATCTTGTCCGTGACCGGGTTCTTCACATCGACCCAATCGGTTTCTTCCTGCATTTTCGTTAAACGAGGCTCACCACTGACAAGGCCCCAAAAGCGTGCCCTGATGAACTTCTTCCTGAACCTGGGGCGTGGCTCGTAAGGGTTGCCCGCGCTGCGCCGGTTGCTTCTCTCATCCAGGGCCTGGGCCAAATGTTGCAGTGCCCGTTTTTTCAGGCCGCCGATCTGCTTGTTCAGCCGATTGAGTTCGGCCGGCCGGGCGCTGTCCTTGTATTCAGTGCCCACGTATTCGAGTTGTTCTTCAAGGGCGGTGAACTGTTCCGTGAGACTGCCAAATGCATCGATTTGCTCATCCAGCCGGATCACGCTGCGTTCCTCGATGGCGTCGTGCAGGCTTTGGAAGGCGATCGTGGCGCTATCAACCAGTTGGTTAATGACCGCCCAACCTTCGGGCACTGTATTGATGCTGTCGAGCGACAGGCAGAGGTGGCGATACATGTCCAACTGGATAAGACGAATACCGTCGCTCTTGTAGGTCGGCATTCTTCCACGGTGCTGCCGGATAAACTCAAAACCTTCACGCCCCAGTATCTTGAGCCTGGAAAAACGGGTCTCCATGTAATCCAGGCGCTCGTTCATGTCCTCGCCGACCCGGATCATGCTTTCGGCTGCATCGACGTGCTGCTGCTCCACGACCGCGACGCCGGTGGTGGCCATGTCCATGGCTGTTCTCAGGGCAGGGGTAAACCGCTCTTTCAGCGCGTCTATCTCTTCGAACGTGAAGTTGATCTGTGCGTTCAGGTAGCCAAGCCTGGCTTTAGGCGCGTCGGGTCTTGATTGGAAGACGGGCCATTGCGTCAGTATGTTCAGCGCTTCTTCATAGCTTTCGCGCTGGGTTTTCAAGGTGCTCAAGTAAACGTTGCGCTTGGTCTCCTTGGCGGAGCCCGAGGCGCTGTTCAATTCTTGTGCATTCATTGTCAGCAGTGCCTGGTGCTCCGGTTTTTTTTCTTCGAAGCGGTTCAGTTCGGCCAGCAGTTGAACGCTGCGGCGGTGAGTGTCGGCGATGACTTTTTCCATCGCACCTTTTGAGCCCGTTCCGCGCAGGCGCAGACGGATGTCGATATGCCAATTGCCGTGTACATCCAGCCTCAGGGGAGGGCCCAGGCGCGAGGGATTCTTCCCGTCGACGACGCAGACCTTATCGCCCACCATCAGCACGTTGAACCATTTTTCTCCCACTTTGGCGTACCACCGCCCCTGGCGTTGATAGAGCCCTTTGGACATGCCTTCGGTATGGGCCTGCCCTGGTGTTTCGGGCGCGTCGACACTGAAACTCTCAAGGAGCTTGGCACCCTCTCCCGATTTGCCTGTCAAGGCACCGCTGGAATGGATGGACTCATAGTGTTCGGGGTGCGGTTGCTTAGCGGTGGAAGGCGCGAGTTTTTCGATAATGAGCTTGGGTTTAACCAGCTTGACCGGCTCCTCTAACACCTCCGGCGCCGCTGCCCTGCGACTGCGTATGCCTTCTCTGGCATGGTCGATAGCGTGGGTGGTGATCGCCATGGCCAGGTTCAGCAGCAGGTCGACGAATGCCTCCCATGTGGCTTGGTCGTTGGCGTGTTCGCTGTCCTGCATCAGCGTTTCAATGTCATCCAGAATTTGCCAGAGCCAGACGGCGGTGCCCACGGCAGCGCCCAGATAAGGCAGGGCCAGGTTGAAAATCAGCCAGCCTGCCTGCTTGAACGTACTCCAGCGGGTTTCGCTGTTGGAGACCGATTGCCGGTCTGCAAGCTCGACCAGGGCATTGGCATTGGCCTTGAACAACAGTGGCAGGAAATCGGGGCCCAGGGTTTTTTCGCTCAAACCGACGGGGGCGCTATCGAGCCATGATGTAAAAGGGTCCGTCGCAAACTCAACGATGACCCAGGGTGAGGGCAGCGGGCCCGAGAAAATGTATCGGCTGTAATTGCTGCGCACCTCATCGGGTAGCCAGGCCAGGACCGATTGGCGCAATTCAGGGATTTGCCTGATCGCATACAACAGGTTGCTGGAGGAGGGGTACTGGCACAACTGCGGCTCAAGCAGCGGTCGATAAAGCAGGCAGGGACCGGCGTCTGGATTCTTCGGACCGATCACGAACATATTGGTCACAATGTCTTCCGAGGGGATCAGTTTCTGTTGGGATATGAAGGCCAGCCTGCGCAAGACGATGGGTTGTCCGTCGACCTTGCGATCGGCTTCCTCCGGTTCCATCAGTGCGGCGACATAACGGTAACCCCGTTCGTCGATGTTCCCACGCCCTCGGATCTTTCCCTCCAGCGCCAGCATGGGCAGTTGAATGCGCAACTGGGAGGTGTACAACTCTTCGCGGCGGGCCGATTCGGTCGGATCGTCGAGCAGTTTGCTCTTCACCAGATCGGGATAGACGCGACCGATATCGATTTTGGTGATCAGGCTTTCGATGTAGTCGGTCGTCATCCAGGTGGGCAACACCTTGTCGGTGAGGGACCTGACGGTTTTGTTGCCCAGGGGCAGTGCAATCAGGTTTTGCAAGGCCAGCTCAACGAGATTGAACCGGGTGGTCTCGAATTTGCCCGGAACGATAAAAGACCCCCAGGCCACGAGGCTGCGAATCTGGATCTCGATTTTTTCCGGATCGAGTGTCGCAGCGTCGGCATGGTCCGCTTGCATCTGCTTCTTGAGGGCGTTCAAGGCAAACTCCTTGATAGGAGCAATATCGTCCAGGTAGGTCTTGCCGGCATGGGAACTGCTCAACGCCGAAAGGTTTTTCATGTGCTGGGCGAACAGAATCTGATCGGATATCGACGCTGCCAGCAGCCAGTCGGGGATCTTTTTATCGAACCAGGTCGCGCCAAGACCTTTTTCTGCGTCCAGCCCGCTGGTCACTGGCTGGTCGTCTTCGATGGATGCAACTTTTTTCAGAAAGCTGGAGGAACCGAGGATCTTGACCTGCATGGCGATCAGGCCGCAGGCCTTTTGATCGAAGATGTTGCCGGTGGGCTCATACAGCCGCCACTGGATTTTCTTGCGGAACGTGGTGTCCAGTTGCGTCGGGAGAAATTGCCCCAGCGCCTGCTGTGAATCGAATTTTTTATAGCTGTCGCGCAGCGAGTACGTAAGGATGACCTCTTTACTGGCGATGGTTCCGATCAGTACCACCAACGAATTTTCGTTCAGGCGGCTCACTTTGGTCCCGTCAACTTCATCGATGTCGATCAGGTACGCGTGAGTGTCGTAGCGATCATGTTGCTTGCGGTCCTCCGGGTTGGGGTAAAGGAACAATTGCCTGGCCATGTCGCATTCGGTCGCGGTCCAGCCATTGACCTCTTTGACGTCCCAGATCTTGCGCAGCGTTCTGGAGAGCTCATGCCAGCGTGGGCCGGATGTGCCCACTGGCGCGTTCCAGTACGCCAGTTGCTGTTCCTGGCAGGCGGACAACATGACGGGCTCCAGTTCGTTGATCAGGGCTCCGATCTGTTCGATACGTACCGGCAGATGCACCTCCGGGGTGCTGATCGGTAGCTGAGTCAAAAAGTGCACGCCTTCAATCAGCATGGTCGAATCGCTCACGCCTACTCGTTCGGCCACCATATCGCTGAGGGTTTCGTAACGGGTGGGCAGTTCCAGGATTTCGCCGTCGACAATGTCCCAGCGAGGCTCACCAACGACTGTGTTGAGCGGATCGAGGTCCAGTGTCGGATACATTTTCTTGAGGGCCCTTCGCAGGAGCACCGCGGCAACTTCCGGGGAGGTAGGCCCTGCGAGTAGCTGGTTGAGCACAGCATTCTTGAGGCTGGCTTCAGGTGTAGTGTTCGTGGTTGTAGAGGTTCTGGTCATCTGACGCTCCCTGTCTTGCGATAGGTGGAATCCCCGCCGCTGAATGCTTCGGGGATTCCATGCTAGGGAGGTACAAGACAGGGAAGGTGGTAACTATGTATAGGCCGCCTCACTATGCCCGGGTGGGAATAAATCCCCTTGCCACAGGTGCCTTACTGCCCGGATTTGATCCGGGTCCAGGCCCGCGTCCGCGCGCGCTCGGCGTCCCTGGGCAACGGTTGCAAGGTGTAGAGCGTAGCCATCGCCGCCTCGGTCGGATACAGGTTGGGGTTGCTGCGGATCGCCGGGTCGACCATTTCGGTGGCGTCCTTGTTGGGGTTCGGATAGCCAACGAAATCGCTGACCGGTGCGATCACCTCCGGTTGCAGCAAGTAGTTGATAAAGGTGTAGGCGTCGTCCGGATTTTTCGCCCCTTTAGGGATGGCGAGCATGTCGAACCAGATTGGCGCGCCTTCCTTGGGCAGGCGCATGTCCACGGTCACGCCGTTCTTGGCATCCTTGGCGCGGTTGGCCGCCTGGGAGAAGCTGCCGGAGTAACCGACCGCCACGCAGATATCGCCGTTGGCGATGTCAGCCATGTACTTGGACGAGTGGAAATAGGTGATGTGCGGGCGGATCTTCATCAGCAGCGCTTCGGCCTTGGCATAGTCCGCCGGTTGCTTGCTGTTGGGGTCCAGGCCCAGGTGCTGCAAGGCCAGGGGCAGGATCTCCGACGGTGAGTCGAGCAGCGCCACGCCGCACTGCTTGAGCTTGCTGATGTTCTCTTCCTTGAAAATCAGGTCCCAGCTGTCCACCGGCGCGTTGTCACCCAGGGCAGCTTTGATTTTGTCCGGATTGAAACCGATCAGGATGGTGCCGTACATGTAGGGCACGGCGAATTTGTTGCCGGGGTCGTTGGCTTCGATCAGCTTCATCAGCTTGGGATCGAGGTGGTTCCAGTTTGGCAGTTTGCTGCGGTCCAGGGGTTGGAACACCCCGGCCTCGATCTGCTTGGCCAGGAACACGTTGGACGGCACCACCACGTCGTAGCCGGAATTGCCGGTCAGCAGCTTGGCCTCCAGCGCTTCGTTGGTGTCGAAGATGTCGTAGACCAGCTTGACCTGGCTGTTCTGCGCCTTGAAATCCTCCAGGGCCTTGGGCGTGATGTAGTCGAACCAGTTGTAGACACGCAGGGTGCGCTCTTCGGCCTGGGCAGCGCCGCACAGCAGCGCGGCGCACAGGCTGGGAACCATCAAACGCTTGAGTCTGTTCATGCTGTTATTTCCTCATTGGGCGCTTTGAAAACCTTCGAGAACGTTCACGGCATTGATGCCGATTTCTGCTACCGCATAGCCGCCTTCCATCACGAACAGGGTCGGTTTGCCGAGCGCGGCGATGCGCTTGCCCATCGCCAGGTAATCCGGGCTGTCGAGCTTGAACTGCGAAATCGGGTCGTCCTTGAAGGTGTCCACGCCCAGGGACACGACGATGACATCGGCGTCGTAGCCTTGGATTTGCCCGCAGGCCTGCTCCAGCGCGGCGCTCCAGGTGTCCCAGCCTGAGCCGGCCGGCAAAGGATAGTTGAAGTTGAAGCCCTCACCGGCGGCTTCACCGTACTCGTCGGCGTAGCCGAGGAAGAATGGAAACTCGGCTTCCGGGTGGCCGTGGATCGAAGCGAACAGCACGTCGCTGCGCTCGTAGAAAATCGACTGAGTGCCGTTGCCGTGGTGGTAATCGACATCGAGGATCGCGACCTTCTTATGGCCCTGGTCGAGAAACGCCTGGGCGGCGATGGCGGCGTTGTTGAGGTAGCAATAGCCGCCCATCAAGTCGCCGGCGGCGTGGTGCCCCGGCGGGCGACACAGCGCAAAGGCACTGCGGGCGCCGCGCTGGATCTCGGCCTGGGCGGTGAGGGCGACCTGGGCGGCGCTGTAGGCTGCCTGCCAAGTGCCAGCGGTAATCGGCGCGCCGGCGTCGAAACTGTAATAACCCAACTGGCCGTGCAGGCTCGTGGGTATGACCGTGCGAAAGGTCCGCGCCGGCCAGGTGAAGGGCAACAAATCGCCCTCGCGGTTGTACTTGGCCCAGCGGTCCCAAGCACCTTTGAAAAATTCCAGATACGCCGCGCTGTGGATGCGCTGGATCGGCCCCAGGCCAAAATCCTGCGGCGCCTCCACCGGCCCCAGTCCCCGCGCCTTGACCCGCTCCAACACATGATCGGCCCGGGACGGCATCTCGAAGCAGGGCATCAATTGCCCGTCCATCAACTCGCAACGCCCGTGGTGCAGGTGGTGATCGTCTGAATAGATCGTCAGCATTTTTTTGTTCTCCGCAAGGCTGGTCGGTTTGAACACAGTCTTGCGGCGTGCGGCGTTTCAGAGAACGGCAGGAGAGGCCAAAAGGGGATCGAAATGGCCAAAAGGTTTGACCGTAAATCGCCCCTTGTTGGCGCGGGTGCGCGCGGGGTTGGGGCATGGAGCCCCTGTGGGAGCGAGCTTGCTCGCGATGGCGGCGGCACATTGCAGTCTGGTCTAACGGATGTAAGAGGTCCGTGGCGAGGGAGCTTGCTCCCGCTCGGCGGCGTAGCCGTCGTAAACCGGCTGATGCGATTTGTCTGGAGAATGCGTCAGCCTGTTTTGGGGCGGCTTCGCCACCCAGCGGGAGCAAGCTCCCTCGCCACGGGGTTGATGGTGTAACGGCTAGTGTGGCTCGACGTTATCCAGCGCTCGGTTCGCCAGCAATGAACTCAGCTCAATCAGTTGCTGGATGCCGAGGAGGAAGTGGCGGTGCGAGCCTTCCAGATCGAAAGCCAACTCGTTGACCATCGCGTCGGCAGAAGCCAGAGTTTCGCTGAGGTTGGCCAGCAGGCATTCGTTGTCGAGGCCTTTTACGACGGAGAATAGCTGGCCGGGTTGGATGGTTTCCGCGGGTTTTGCTGGTTTGGCCGCCAGGTAATAGTCCAATGCGCGTTTGGAGGCTTCGTCGAGCTTTTTTGCGTTGAGACCGTCCAAGTAGGGGGAGTTGGGATCTGCTTCTGCTGGGTTTGGTTTAATCTTGAACATAGTGAAGCTCCTTTCACGTGAGGAACTTTCGTCAACCGGGCCGCCAAACCCGTTCGCTGGTGTCAGCGACAGGGAGACGATAGGTGGTGAGGGCAAGGCGCACAAGCAGGCGGATTCTGGCGTAGTTGTAGGCAACTGCGCAGGGTTGCGTGGGTTGGTGGAAGTGTGACGGCGGGTGGGTAAACAGAGCTTCGTGTCGCTCTGCGATTCGTGGCGAGGGAGCTTGCTCCCGCTCGGCGGCGCAGCCGTCGTAGACCGGTTGTTGCGGTCTATCTGGCGTCAGTTTTTAGGGCGCTGGATGTGTCTGAGCGGACGCCATCGCGGGCAAGCCTTGCTCCCTCAGGGGATAGGTGTTGTGCGTGAAAGCGGCGATTACCGAAGGTTCAGGACCTGAACTGACTCGGCGCCACCCCACTCCAGCGCACAAAGGCATGTCGAAAACTGGCGGTTTCGCTGAAGCCGAGCATTTCGGCAATCTGATAGATCGGCAATTTATCCTCGCACAGCATCTGCTTGGCCCGTTCGAAGCGCAGTTCGTCGAGCAGTTCCTGATAGCTGCAGCCCATATTTTTGAGGTGACGACGCAAGGTGCGCGACGAGCAGTTCATCTGTTCTGCCAAGCCTTCCAGGCCGGGAGCGGCGTTCAATTGTGCACTGAGCAGTTGGCGAATCCGCCCCAGCCAGGCCTGGCGACCGGTGAACTCGGTGTTCTGCCGACGGCAACGTTCGGCCATGGCGTGATGGGTGATGGGGTCGGCCAGGGGCAGTGGTTGTTCCAGCCAGTGACGGTCGAAGGCAAACGCGTTGTCGATGCTGTCGAAACGCACCGGGCAGTCGAAAAGCGCTGCGTAGCGCGCCTGGTAATCGGGTGCCGAATGTTCGAAGCGCGCCGCGCGCAGGGGCAGCGTCTGGCCGAGCAGGTCGTTGCAGATGACTTTGAGCGAAACCATGCAGAACTCGGCGTTGAACACCGCCAGGGCCGGGTTCTCCCGATAATCGCTGGCGCTGAGCCAGACCGTTTCATGGCCTTCTTCCAAGTGCAGGTCGAAGAGTGTTCCCAATAGCGCCGGATAGCGCAGCGCCAAACGCAAAGCGTCACCCAAAGTGGCACTGCTGAGTAGGGCATACCCCAGCATCCCGTAGGACGACACGTGCATGCGCAAGCCCAGTTCCAGGCCGATGTCGCGCTTGAGGGCCACGGCATTGGCGCAGACCTGCATCTCCTGATTGGTGGTGATGCGCGTGTCGGCCCGGCTCAGATCCGCCGCGCTGATGCCGCTGCCGGTCAGCAATGCATCACTGGGCAGGCCTTCGTGCTTGAAGGTATTGAGTACCAGGGAGACGGCGTTGAGTGTGGTGAGGTGGGAGTGAAGCATGTTCGTTTCCGGCCGGGGGAGGCTGGAAATGGAGCAAGTTGTATGCCGAACGAAGATTGCCAGGCTTGAGCGAACCCCTGTGGGAGCGAGCTTGCTCGCGATAGCGGTGGAACATTCAATATTGATGCTGAATGAAAGTCAGCCATCGCGAGCAAGCTCGCTCCCACAGGTTTTGCCGGGTGTCAGCTCAACTCGCCACACAGATCCAGCTCAACCAGCCGCCGAACCTCATCCACCGGCAGCCCAGCACCAATCAACGCCTGCAACTTGCCGAATGCCGCCTCACGGGTCATGCCGCCACCGGACAGCACGCCGACGCCACGCAAGCGACTGCCGGCCTCGTACACGTCCAGCTCGACGCCACCTTCATGGCATTGGGTCACTGCCACCACGACCACGCCGCTGTCCCGCGCCCGCTCGAGGCTGGCGAGGAAGGCCGGGTTGTCGCTCGGGCCGGTGCCGCTGCCGTAGCATTCCAGCACCAGGCCCTGGATGCCGCTGCCCAGCAGGCCATCGAGAATTTCGGCGCTGATGCCGGGAAACAGCGGCAGCGCCGCGACGTTCGCCAGTTGCTTGGGCTGGTCGTAATTGAGCTGTGCCGGCAGCGAGGTTGCCTTGATGCCACCGCCCTGACGCTCCAGGCGTTTGAACGGATGGCGACCGAAGCTGCGCACCTTGGCGCAACGGGTCGGGGCCAACAGCTCGCCGTGGAAATACAGATGCACACCCGGCGCCAGCCCCTGGCCGAGGGCGACCAGCGCGCCACTGAGGTTTTCCCAGGCATCGCTGTCGGTCACGCCGGCGGGCAACATGGAGCCGGTGAAACACACCCGCGCATGCAGGCCGAGTAACTGGAAGCTCATGGCGGCCGCGCTGTAGGCCAGCGTATCGGTGCCGTGCAGGATCAATACGCTGTCGCAGCCCTGCACATCCACGGCGTCGACCACTGCTTCGCGCAGTTGCTGCCAGTAGGCCGGGGTCATGTTGGCGCTGTCGATCAGCGGCGACATTTCCCGAAAACGCCATTGCGGGATGACGAGTTCGGGTTGGCTGTGCAGGTAATCGCGCATCCGTGCTTCGAAACCGGATGCCGGGGCCAGGCCATGGGCGCTGGCCTGCATGCCGATGGTGCCACCGGTGTAGAGCACCATGACGTGCTGGGCGGCAGGGTAGGTCGAGAAATTCATGGGTGTTCTCCGAGGACGAAAGCGACAGCTCATCGGGCTGTCACAACATAAGGTCGAGCATGACGCCGACCTTACGCTGTGTCACGCCGGGCGCAGAGGGTGCGCCCGGCTTTTTCCAATCAGCCTACCGATCAGCGTTGCGCGGCGGCCACGCCTGCCGAAGCCTTTCCAGGCGCGGCTACCGGTGCCGAAGGGTTGGCTGGCCAGGCCTTGCGGTCCAGATCCAGGTCCGGGAACTTGCTGGAATCGAAAACCGGAACCTTGATGCCGGCCGAACGCTGGTCATCGTAGTCACGCAGGATGCGCATGCCGACCTTGAACAGCAGGAACAGCGCGATCAGGTTCACGAACGCCAGCAGGGTCATGGTGATGTCGGCGAAGGCGAACACGGTGCCGAGGTTCTCGATGGCACCCCAGAAGATCAACACCAGTACCAAGGTGCGGTAGCCGATCAGCACCTTGCGGTTTTCGCCGACCATGAAGCGCAGGTTGTTCTCGCCCAGGTAGTAGTTGTAGAGGATCGAGGTAAACACGAACAACGACAGGGCCACGGAGATGAATACCCGCCCCCAGTCACCCACCACGGCGGCGAGGGAGTTCTGGGTCAGGGCAATGCCGTCACCTTCGAAGCCCGGGGTGTAGAAGCCCGACAGCAGGATCAGCAGCGCGGTGCAGGTGCAGATCAGAAAGGTGTCGAGGAACACGCTGAACGCCTGAATCACACCCTGAGCCACCGGGTGCTCGACCGAGGCCACGGCGGCGACGTTTGGCGCACTGCCCAGGCCCGCTTCGTTGGCGAACACGCCACGCTTGACGCCCATGACAATGGCGCTGCCGATCAGGCCGCCAAAGGCCTGGTCAAGGCCGAAGGCGCTTTTGACGATGGTGGTCAGCATGGCCGGCACCTGATCGAACTGCAGCACGATCACGTAGAGGGTGACGCCGATGTACGCCAGGGTTTTGACCGGCACCAGCAGGTCAGCGACCTTGGCGATGCGCTTGATTCCACCGATGAACACCAGGCCCAACAGCACCGCCAGGCCAATGCCTGTGTAGGTGGTGTCGAAACCGAAAGCGTTGTTCAGCGAGTGAGTCACGGCATGGGCCTGCAGGCCGTTGAAGGCGAAGCCGAAGGTGATCAGCAGCAGGAACGCCATGATCATGCCCAGCCAGCGCTTCTGCAGGCCGTGCTGGATGTAATAGGACGGGCCACCACGGAATTGGCCTTCGGCGTCGCAGCGCTTGTAGAGCTGGCCGAGGGAACATTCGAAGAAGCTGCTGGACATGCCGACCAGCGCGGTCACCCACATCCAGAACACCGCGCCGGGCCCGCCGAGGGTGACGGCGATGCCGACACCGGCGATGTTGCCCGCGCCGACACGACCGGCCAGGCTGAGCATCAGGGCCTGGAAGGAACTGAGCTGACCGGCGCTGCTTTTGAGGCTGTCACGGAATACCGCGAACATGTGAAAGAAGTGGCGGAACTGGACGAAACGCGAGCGGATCGTGAAGTAGCTACCGAGCCCGACAATGAGCACGATCAGCACTTTCCCTGAGAGGAAGTCGTTGATGACTTCGAGCATGAGTATTCCTCGCTGTTTTTTGTTTAAGCAAATGCTGGCCATTTGGAAACATCGTGTTACATCGGTCGGCGCGCGGCACGACAGGTGAGGCGATGTTTCGTCCCGGTCCATATTGCGGGTTTGTTATTAGTTCGGTTTTCGCATGTGTTGGGGGTCTCGTTTCTGACGACCGCTCACGCGAAGAGGGGCGGCACTATACCTACCAGTGCGGCGCCCGTCTGCACGATTGTGGTGCGTGCGACGAAACGGACCTTTGAATCACCTGGCCTCGCGGTCAGGTTCTTGCGGGGGCGAGCCTGCTCGCGATGGCTGGCGACGCGGTTTTTTCAAACGGCAGCGCGTCATCGTTTATCGCGAGCAGGCTCGCTCCTACAGGTTCTCTAATCGTTTGTAGCTATCAGTTAAAAAAAAGGGCTTGGGGAATAAATCCCCAAGCCCTCAAAAGGTGAGAGGTGTCTAGTCCCTCGACCTGGTGAGCAGTCATTGCGTCGATCACGCCTTCAGCGGGACGAGACGCGGAGCAATCATGTTTTCGGGGCGCAGGATGTCGTCGAGCATGGCATCGTCGAGCAAGCCTTCTTCGCGCACCAGTTCCAGTACGCCGCGGCCGCTTTCCAGCGCAACACGGGCGATACGGGTGGCATTTTCATAGCCGATGTACGGGTTCAGGGCGGTGACCAGGCCGATCGAGTGCTCGACCAGTTCGCGGCAGCGCGCTTCGTTGGCGGTGATGCCGACGATGCAGTGTTCGCGCAGCATGTCCATGGCCCGTTGCAGCAGGCGGATCGAGTCGAAGATCTTGAAGGCGATCAACGGCTCCATCACGTTCAATTGCAGTTGCCCGCCTTCGGCCGCGATGGTCAGGGCCAGGTCGTTGCCGATGATCTGGAACGCTACCTGGTTGACCGCTTCGGGGATCACCGGGTTGACCTTGCCCGGCATGATCGAGCTGCCTGGCTGGCGAGCCGGCAGGTTGATCTCGTTGATGCCGGTGCGAGGACCGCTGGACAGCAGGCGCAGGTCGTTGCAAATCTTCGACAGCTTGACCGCGGTGCGCTTGAGCATGCCGGAGAACAGTACGAAGGCACCCATGTCGGACGTGGCTTCGATCAGGTCGGCGGCCGGTACCAGCGGCTGGCCGCTGATGGTTGCCAGGCGCTGTACGGCCAGGGCCTGATAGCGCGGATCGGCGTTGATGCCGGTGCCGATGGCGGTGCCGCCCAGGTTTACTTCGGTGAGCAGTTCAGGCGCCAGGGTTTTGAGGCGTGCCAGGTCTTCGCTCAGGGTGGTGGCGAAGGCGCGGAATTCCTGGCCGAGGGTCATCGGCACAGCGTCCTGCAGTTGGGTGCGGCCCATTTTCAGGACGTGGCTGAACTCTTCACCCTTGGCGGCAAAGGCTTGGATCAGGCTGTCGAGGCTGGCCAGCAACGCGTCGTGACCCAACAGCAGACCCAGGCGAATCGCGGTCGGATAGGCGTCGTTGGTGGACTGCGCCATGTTCACGTCGTTGTTGGGGTGCAGGTACTGGTATTCGCCTTTGTTGTGGCCCATGGCCTCCAACGCAATGTTGGCGATGACTTCGTTGGCATTCATGTTGGTTGAAGTGCCAGCGCCGCCCTGGATCATGTCCACCACGAACTCTTCGTGGAAATCGCCGCGGATCAGTCGTGCACAGGCTTCGCTGATAGCGGCGTGCTTGGCTTCGCTGAGTTGGCCCAGCTCGCGGTTGGCATCAGCGGCGGCCTGTTTGACCATTGCCAGACCGACCACCAGCTTGGGGTAATGCGAGATCGGGACGCCGGAGAGACGGAAGTTGTTCACCGCTCGCAGGGTCTGGATGCCGTAATACGCTTGCGCCGGTACTTCAAGTACGCCAAGCAGGTCTTTTTCTGTGCGGAATGATGCAGCGGAAGACATGATAGAAATCATCTCGATAAGGACCCGGTCTGAGCCGGAACGCTGTGAATCCTAGGCTTTCAGAAAAATTAGGGCCAATGCTGTTAAACACTGCCCTATGCACATTCGGCATAATGCGGGTGTGACGCCGACGGTACGGCGAGCGTGTGACCTGTTTTGGTGCGTGCCTTGGGAGGACGTGATGAATCTAGAAAGCAAATGGCTCGAGGACTTCAGTGCCCTGGCCGCGACTCGCAGTTTTTCCCAGGCGGCCGAACGGCGCTTCGTGACGCAACCGGCCTTCAGCCGACGCATCCGCAGCCTCGAAGCGGCGCTGGGGCTGACCCTGGTCAACCGCTCTCGCACACCGATCGAACTGACAGCAGCGGGGCAGTTGTTCCTGGTGACGGCGCGTACCGTGGTCGAGCAACTGGGTGAAGTGCTGCGTCATCTGCACCATCTGGAAGGCGGGCAGGGCGAGGTGATGCAAGTGGCGGCCGCGCACTCCCTGGCGTTGGGCTTCTTCCCGCGCTGGATCGCACAACTGCGCAACGAAGGCTTGAACATCGCCACGCGGCTGGTGGCGACCAACGTCGGCGACGCCGTGCATGCGTTGCGTGAAGGGGGTTGCGATCTGATGCTGGCCTTCTATGACCCGGATTCGGCCATGCAAATGGACCCGGAGATTTTCCCCTCGCTGCACTTGGGCCAGACCGAAATGCTGCCGGTGTGTGCCGCCGATGCTGAGGGCAAACCGCTGTTCGACCTTGAAGGCGAGGCCAGCGTGCCCTTGCTGGCCTATAGCGCCGGTGCATTTCTCGGACGCTCGGTGAACCAGTTGCTGCGCCAGCGGGCCCTGCGTTTCACCACGGTTTACGAAACGGCCATGGCCGACAGCCTCAAAAGCATGGCGCTGGAGGGCTTGGGTATCGCCTGGGTGCCGCAACTGAGCGTGCGCGCCGAACTGGCCCGGGGCGAACTGGTGGTCTGCGGCGGCACGCAATGGCACGTGCCCCTGGAAATCCGCCTGTACCGCTGCGCGCTGGTGCGCAAGGCCAACGTGCGCTTGTTGTGGCGCAAGCTCGAGGGCGGCGCGGCGCAAGGCGTGACTGGCACCTGATACCACGAAGATCTTCTGTGGGAGCGAGCCTGCTCGCGATAGCGGTGTGTCAGGCAACGATGATGTTAAATGTCAGTCCGCTATCGCGAGCAAGCCCGTTCCCACAGGGGAATTGTGGTGCTTTTTCGCTGACCTGAGAGTCAATAAAACCGCCGTTTAACCACAAATGACAGATGGTCGCGACAGGGGCTGTTTATCTATTTCATTGAGGTATACTGCGCGGCCTTCGGCCGGTCCAGATCGGCCATAATTCGTACAACAAGCCACGCCGGTTTCCTGCGTGGCTTGTTGTTTTTTGACGCGCCTGCGGGCGCCCAGAGAGAAGAGGCACGACGATGAGTGCACTGGTTGGCGTGATCATGGGCTCCAAGTCCGATTGGTCCACCCTTAGCCACACCGCCGATATGCTGGAAAAGCTCGGCATCCCTTACGAGGTGAAAGTGGTCTCCGCCCACCGCACCCCGGACCTGCTGTTCCAGTACGCCGAAGAGGCTGAGGCGCGTGGCATCGAGGTGATCATCGCCGGTGCCGGTGGCGCGGCCCACCTGCCAGGCATGTGTGCGGCCAAGACTCACCTGCCGGTGCTGGGCGTGCCGGTGCAGTCGTCGATGCTCTCGGGCGTCGATTCGCTGCTGTCGATCGTGCAGATGCCGGCCGGCATTCCGGTCGCGACCCTGGCCATCGGCAAGGCCGGTGCGATCAACGCGGCCCTGCTGTCGGCGAGCATCCTGGGCGCCAAGCACCCACAATTTCATACCGTGCTGAAAAAATTCCGTGCTGAGCAGACAGACAGCGTCCTGGACAATCCAGACCCACGCATTGCCTGAGGTGGTTGACGAATGAAGATCGGTGTAATCGGTGGCGGCCAGTTGGGTCGCATGTTGGCCCTGGCGGGAACGCCGCTGGGAATGAACTTCGCTTTCCTCGATCCGGCGCCGGACGCCTGCGCCAGCGCGCTGGGTGAACATCTGCGGGCCGACTACGGTGATCAGGACCATCTGCGCCAACTGGCCGATGAAGTCGATCTGGTGACCTTCGAGTTCGAGAGCGTCCCGGCCGAAACCGTTGCCTTCCTGTCCCAGTTCGTCCCGGTCTACCCGAGTGCCGAAGCCTTGCGCATCGCCCGCGACCGCTGGTTCGAAAAGAACATGTTCAAGGACCTGGGCATCCCTACACCCGCGTTCGCTGACATCCAGTCCCAGGCCGACCTGGAGGCCGCCGTTGCCTCCATCGGCCTGCCGGCCGTCCTCAAGACTCGCACCCTGGGCTACGACGGCAAGGGCCAGAAAGTCCTGCGCAATCCTGAGGATGTGGCCGGCACGTTCGCCGAGCTGGGCAGCGTGGCCTGCCTGCTGGAAGGTTTTGTACCGTTCACTGGGGAAGTCTCGTTGATCGCCGTGCGGGCTCGCGACGGGGAAATCCGTTTCTATCCGCTGGTGCACAACACCCACAAGGACGGCATTCTCAAGCTGTCCGTTGCCAGCACCGATCATCCGCTGCAGGCCCTGGCCGAGGACTACTCCAGCCGTGTGCTCAAGCAACTGGACTATGTCGGCGTGATGGCGTTCGAGTTCTTTGAAGTGGACGGCGGCCTCAAGGCCAATGAAATCGCCCCGCGCGTGCACAACTCCGGGCACTGGACCACCGAAGGCGCCGAGTGCAGCCAGTTTGAAAACCACCTGCGGGCGGTGGCCGGGCTGCCGCTGGGCTCGACCGCCAAAGTCGGCGAAAGCGCGATGCTCAATTTCATCGGCAAGGTGCCGGACAGCGAGAAAGTCCTGGCGATTGCCGATTGCCACCTGCATCACTATGGCAAGGCGTTCAAGGCCGGACGCAAGGTCGGCCACGCCAACCTGCGCTGCGCTGACCGGGCCACGCTGGCCCAGCAGATCATCAAGGTCGAGACACTGATCGCCGAACAATAGTCTTCAGTGTCGGTGGAACCATTGGTCGGCTAACTTCTCTGATGGCTAGGTGCCAAAGCCCGAACGGGCTTTGGTCTAGCGACTTACCTCAGAGGGAAATGCCATGGGAATCATTGGAACCATCTTTATCGGCTTGATCGTGGGCCTGCTGGCGCGCTTCCTGAAACCGGGCGATGACAGCATGGGCTGGATCATGACCATCCTGCTCGGTATCGGCGGTTCGTTGGCAGCCACTTACGGCGGCCAGGCCCTGGGCATCTACCAGGCTGGCGAAGGCGCCGGTTTCATCGGTGCCCTGGTGGGCGCGGTGGTGTTGCTGGTGATCTACGGTCTGATCAAAAGAAACTGATTCTGTGACAAAGCCCCCTCTGCGTTGGCGCGCAGGGAGGGCTAGAATGCCCGGCGTCGTACTTCCTACTTATTGCCGAGCTCATTCATGCGCCGTTTAGTCTTGACCCTCCTTCTGCTGGGCAGCGGCCTGGCCCACGCCGCCGAACTGCCGGAAACCGACTGGCTAGAACTGATGCCCAAGTCGGACCAGAAAGCCCTCGAGGCCATGCCCGAGATTGACCACAACACCCCCGAAGCCAGCGGCACCTTCACCGAAAAAGGTGGCTTGAAACAAAGCAAGGGCTTACCGGCGGTGATGTATTCGAGCAAGACCGTGGCGTCGATGAACGACCGGCATATCCGCCTGGGCGGCTACCCGGTGCCGCTGGAGTCCGACGCCAAGGGCCGCAGCACGCTGTTCTTCCTGGTGCCTTACCCTGGCGCCTGCATCCACGTCCCGCCACCTCCGCCCAATCAACTGGTGCTGGTGCGCTATCCCAAGGGTTTGAAGCTGGACGACATCTACACACCGCTCTGGGTGACCGGCACGCTGAAGATCGAAAAGGTCGACAACGACCTGGCCAGTGCGGCGTACGCGCTGGAAGCGGAAAAGGTGAGGGTGGTGCAGGAGGCGGATCTGTAACGGCCGGCTGGCCTGATACAAATCCCAATGTGGGAGCGAGCTTGCTCGCGAAGCGGTGGGTCAGCCATCAACGATATTGACGGTCAGTCCGCTATCGCGAGCAGGCTCGCTCCCACAAAGTTTTGTGGTGTGGCTTAGAGCGGCTTGCTACCGATGCTCACCCCGAGGGTATGACTGGCCTGCGGCAACAGCGTTACCACATCGTCCATCACGTTCGCCGTCTCGATACACAGCATGCGCTGCCAGCCATCGTCGGCCATGTCGCTGAAGGCCTTGGCGCGTTCGGTCCAGGGGTTCCAGATCACCGCCGAGCGTGAACCGCTGCTGGTCAGTTCGATGCGTCGTTCCCAGTGCGGGTCAACGATGCTCAGCTTCGCTGGGGTATCGAGATAGATGCGATCAGTCTCGCCGGCAAAGTGCAGGTCGCCGGCCTGGGTCACGGTATTCCAGTCGTCCAGTGTTTCGATATAACGCAAGCCATCCACGCCTTCGACATGCACGTTGCGCACGTCACTGACAGCGAAGTAACTGTGCAGCGCCTGGCTCAGACTGACGGTTTCGCTGCCGCGGTTATGGCTGGTGAGGTGGATGTGCAACTGCTCGTCCATCACGATAGTCAGCGTCAGGTCCACCTGATGGGGCCAGCCCGAGAGGCCGTTTTCGGGGTAGGGCAGCACGAATTCCACTTTCAGGCTCTCGCCCTGGGCTTCGATGCCCTTGAGCTCCCAATCCATGGCCCGCACCAGGCCGTGAGCGGTGGCCGGATCGTTGCTCACGCGCATGGCCTGCACGCTGTCGGGGTTGCGCGTCAGGTTGCCGAACCACGGCCAGCACACCGGCACCCCGGCACGGATGCTCTTGCCCGCCTTGAACGTTGCCTGGTCGTTGAGCCAGATCAGCGGCGGCTGGCCGTCGACCTGATAGCTGAGGATGTGCGCGCCTTGCTGGGCCACCAGCAACTCGGCCTGACCGTGGCGGATGCGCCAGCCGTTCAGTTCATCCAGTTTGACGGCTTCGACATGGGGCGTAGGCATACTGCAAGTCTCGCTCAGGAACATGAACTGCAATGGACCGCAAAACGGCCCCCGTGTTTAACGGGCGCGCGGCGGAACCGAGCGGGTACGGCCACTGCCATCGATGGCGACGAACACAAACACCGCCTCGGTGACCTTGCGCCATTCGCTGGACAGCGGATCGTCACTCCAGACTTCGACCATCATCTGGATCGAACTGCGGCCGATCTCCAGCGCCTGGGTATAAAAAGACAGCTGGGCACCCACGGCCACCGGCACCAGAAACGCCATGCGATCGATCGCCACGGTGGCCACGCGTCCACCGGCCACTTTGCTGGCCATGGCCGTGCCGGCCAGGTCCATCTGGGAAACCAGCCAGCCGCCGAAAATATCGCCAAAGCCGTTGGTTTCGCGGGGAAGCGCGGTGATTTGCAGGGCCAGGTCGCCTTGCGGGATTGGATCTTCCTGTTCGAGCTCTATCATGCCGGGGGTGCCTCTGACCCGTAACTCTGTCTTATGTATCAGGTGAATAGCCGTCTTTGAAAAAAACGATTCAGCCCGAACATGCGTTCGTCACGTTTTTCGTAAAGGCGTGCCAAAGGGAAACTCTGCGAAACCGGCTGGCAGGTTACTACGCCGCCAACGACGTTTTCGCACAGCAACCCCTTACAGAGTGTTGCAAGGTTGCGAGTATATCGAGCGATAGACGTCGAGACGACCACCCGGTTCCGATTTTGACTGTCAATTACGCACCTCTATGTGCTTTTTTGAACAATTTGCTATCGTGCCGAGCCTGCCCACCGTTGTCCGGGGTTGCAGAACTGACTATAAGAGAAGCCCTTGCCATGACCACTGCGCCTTCGAGCACGGCGACACCCGTTCAATCGGCTCGTCCGTTGACCCGTAACGACTACAAGACCCTGTCGCTTTCTGCCTTGGGCGGTGCGTTGGAGTTCTACGATTTCATCATTTTCGTGTTCTTCGCCACCGTGGTTGGCAAATTGTTCTTCCCCGCCGAAATGCCTGAGTGGCTGCGCTTGATGCAGACGTTCGGCATTTTTGCCGCCGGTTATCTGGCCCGGCCGCTGGGCGGGATCATCATGGCTCACTTCGGTGACCTGCTGGGACGCAAGAAAATGTTCACCCTGAGCATTTTCATGATGGCCGTGCCGACCCTCATCATGGGGTTGCTGCCGACCTATGCCCAGATCGGCATGTGGGCGCCGATTCTGCTGTTGCTGATGCGCGTGATCCAGGGCGCGGCCATTGGTGGTGAGGTGCCGGGAGCCTGGGTGTTCGTTTCCGAGCACGTTCCGGCGCGCCACATCGGCTACGCCTGCGGCACGCTGACGTGTGGCCTGACCGTGGGGATTTTGCTGGGTTCGCTGGTGGCCACGGCCATCAACAGCATCTATACGCCGGTGGAGGTCGCGGATTACGCCTGGCGGATTCCGTTCCTGATGGGGGGTGTGTTCGGCCTGTTCTCGGTGTACCTGCGCCGTTGGCTGCACGAAACCCCGATATTCGCCGAGCTGCAACTGCGCAAGGCCCTGGCTGCGGAAGTACCGCTGCGAGCGGTGCTGCGTGATCATCGTGGCGCCATTGCCCTTTCGATGTTGCTGACCTGGCTGCTGTCGGCCGGCATCATCGTGATCATCCTGATGACCCCGACCGTGCTGCAAACGGTGTATCACTTCAGCCCGACCACCGCGTTGCAGGCCAACAGCCTGGCGATCGTATTCCTGAGCTTTGGCTGCATCGGCTCGGGCGTGCTGGCCGACCGCTTCGGTGCCGGACGAGTGTTCGTGTTCGGCAGCGCGTTGCTGTTGATCACCTCCTGGACCTTCTACCACAGCCTGTTCAACCACCCCGACTGGCTCTTTCCGCTCTATGCCCTGAGCGGGCTGTTGGTGGGCACCATCGGCGCGGTGCCCTATGTCATGGTCAAGGCGTTTCCGGCCGTGGTGCGCTTCAGCGGTCTGTCGTTCTCCTACAACCTGGCCTATGCAATCTTCGGCGGCCTGACTCCGATGATCGTCACCCTGCTGCTCAAGGAAAGCCCGATGGGGCCGGCCTATTACGTGGCGGTTATCTGCGGTATCGGGATTGCGGTGGGGGCGTATCTCTGGAAGGAAGGTCGTTAAGCAGTTATTGACTGTATTGACTTCATCGCGAGCAGGCTCGCTCCCACACCGGATCTGCGTTCACCGCACATCCCCTGTGGGAGCGAGCCTGCTCGCGATTGGGCCTGCTCGATCGTCTTTTAAATCTCAATAATGGCCTTTCATCCAATTGTCATATTTCAGCCATAGAGTGTTCACACGGCTTACCGATACTTGGCCGACTTAACACACCTATCTGCTAGGAGTAAGGCATGAAACTGAAGCGTTTGATGACGGCAATGACCTTTGTCGCCGCTGGCGTTGCGACCGCCCACGCGGTTGCCGCTGTCGACCCAGCCATCCCGAGCTACACCAAGACCACCGGTGTGTCGGGCAACCTGTCCAGCGTCGGCTCCGATACTCTGGCCAACCTGATGACCCTGTGGGCCGAGAACTACAAGAAAGAATACCCGAACGTAAATATCCAGATTCAGGCCGCCGGTTCTTCCACTGCGCCACCTGCGCTGACCGAAGGCACCTCCAACCTGGGCCCGATGAGCCGCAAGATGAAGGACAACGAGCTGCAGGCCTTCGAAACCAAATACGGTTACAAGCCTACTGCTGTTCCAGTGGCCGTGGACGCCCTGGCTGTGTTCGTACACAAGGACAACCCGATCAAAGGCCTGACCATGGCTCAGGTCGATGCAATTTTCTCGTCGACCCGCCTGTGCGGCGCCAAGGCTGACGTCAAGACCTGGGGTGACCTGGGCGTGACCGGTGACCTGGCCAACAAGCCAATCCAGCTGTTCGGTCGTAACTCGGTATCCGGCACCTACGGCTACTTCAAAGAAGAAGCCCTGTGCAAAGGCGACTACAAGTCCAACGTCAATGAACAGCCTGGTTCGGCGTCGGTTGTACAGTCCATCAGCAGCTCGCTCAACGGCGTTGGCTACTCGGGCATCGGCTACAAAACCGCCAGCGTGAAAACCGTTGCTCTTGCCAAGAAAGAAGGCGGCGAGTTCATCGAAGACACCGAAGAAAACACCCTGAACGGCAAGTACCCACTGTCGCGTTTCCTCTACGTTTACATCAACAAGGCTCCGAACAAGCCTCTGGCCCCGCTGGAAGCTGAGTTCCTGAAGCTGGTTCTGTCCAAGCAAGGTCAGGAAGTTGTGGTCAAGGACGGCTACATCCCACTGCCAGCCAAGGTTGCCGCCAAGGCCCTGGCTGACCTGGGTCTGTCCGAAGGCGAAGGCTCCAACGTCGCCAAGAAGTAATACCTGAGCCCGGGCCACACCCGGGCTTTTGTGGGGGCGAGCTAGCTCGCGATAGCGGTAGGTCAGTCAACATTGAGGTTTGAATGTGATGACCCCATCCCGAGCAAGCCCCCCCACACCCCAATTTCTGTCCGCTGCCGGTATTCACGGGCGGCGGATTTGTTGCGTCACTGCATTGTCATCTTTCTGTCATACAGGATCGCTAGGGTGTGCGCATGAATGATCTGGCCAATTCCACAATGACTACGACTTCCCCTCCCAAGCGCATTGACTTCAATACGCCTGAACTGCAACGCAAGCGCCGCATCCGCGCGCTCAAGGATCGCCTGACCCGCTGGTACGTTCTGGTCGGCGGGCTCGCCGTGCTGGCGGCCATTACCTTGATTTTCTTCTTCCTGGCGTATGTGGTCCTCCCGCTGTTCCAGGGCGCGGACCTGACCTCCAAGGACTCGATTACTCCTGCCTGGATGCAGGACGCCGGCAAACCGCTGATGATCGCCATCGAAGAGCAGAACCAGGTGGCGATGCGGATTTCCGACAAGGGCGAGGCGCTGTTCTTTGATGTAGACACCGGGGCAGAGCTGCGTCGTGTCGACCTGCCGGTGCCGGCGGGTGCCAGCGTGACCTCCATCGGCGAAGACCAACCCGGCAGCCCGCTGGTGGTGATCGGTCTGTCCAACGGCCAGGCACTGGTGGTGCGTCATACCTATAAAGTCAGCTATCCGGACGGCAAGAAAACCATTTCGCCGGCCATCGAGTACCCGTACGGCGAAACGCCGATTGTGCTCAACGAGCAGGGCGCGCCGCTGGAGCACGTATCGCTCAACGCCACTGATTCGACCCTGTTGCTCGCCGGTTCCACGGGCGCGCAACTGCAGGTGCTGTCGATCACCAGCGAAGAAAACATGATGACCGGTGAAGTCACCAGCGAGCAGACGCGTATCGATCTGCCGCAGATGACCGAGCCGGTCAAAAACATCTTCGTCGACCCGCGTCAGCAATGGCTGTATGTGGTCAACGGGCGTGCCCAGGCCGATGTGTTCAGCCTGCGGGAAAAGAGCCTCAACGGTCGCTACAAGCTGCTTGAGAACGGCGACGCCCAGGTCACCGCCAGCACCCAATTGGTAGGCGGGATTTCCCTGATCATTGGTGACTCCACAGGTGGCCTGGCTCAGTGGTTCATGGCCCGCGATGCGGACGGTGAGCAACGCCTGAAACAGATTCGTACGTTCCAGATGGGCACTGCGCCGATCGTTGAGATCACCGCCGAGGAACGGCGTAAAGGTTTCGTGGCCTTGGACGCTTCCGGCAAACTCGGCGTGTTCCACAGTACCGCTCACCGCACCTTGCTGGTGGACCAGGTGGTCGACGGCCAGGGCCTGTTCGGCATGTCACCTCGGGCCAACCGTCTGATCGTGGAGCAAGGCGGCAAGTTGCAACCGTTGCTGCTGGATAACCCGCACCCGGAAGTCTCGTGGAGCGCGTTGTGGGGCAAGGTCTGGTACGAAAACTACGACGAGCCTAAATACGTCTGGCAATCGACTGCGGCCAACACCGATTTCGAACCCAAGATGAGCCTTTCGCCGCTGACCTTCGGCACCCTGAAAGCGGCGTTCTACGCGATGCTGCTGGCTGCGCCGCTGGCGATTGCTGCCGCGATCTACACCGCGTACTTCATGGCCCCGGGCATGCGCCGCAAGGTCAAGCCGGTGATCGAACTGATGGAAGCGATGCCGACGGTGATCCTCGGTTTCTTCGCCGGCCTGTTCCTGGCGCCCTACGTCGAAGGGCACCTGCCAGGTATCTTCAGCCTGCTGATGTTGTTGCCCGTTGGCATCCTGGTGGCCGGTTTCGTCTTCAGCCGCTTGCCTGAGTCCGTGCGCCTGAAGGTGCCAGAGGGCTGGGAAAGCGCGATGCTGATCCCGGTGATCCTGTTCGTGGGCTGGCTCTCGCTGTACATGAGCCCGTACATGGAAGCCTGGTTCTTCGGTGGCGACATGCGCATGTGGATCTCCCATGATCTGGGCATCACCTACGACCAGCGCAACGCCCTGGTAGTCGGCCTGGCGATGGGTTTCGCGGTCATCCCGAACATCTACTCCATCGCTGAAGACGCCGTGTTCAGTGTGCCGCGTGGCCTGACCCTGGGCTCGCTGGCCCTCGGTGCCACGCCGTGGCAGACCATGACCCGCGTGGTGATTCTCACCGCCAGCCCCGGCATCTTCTCGGCGCTGATGATCGGCATGGGCCGTGCGGTCGGTGAAACCATGATCGTGCTGATGGCCACCGGTAACACGCCGGTCATGGAAATGAACCTGTTCGAAGGTCTGCGCACCCTGGCGGCCAACGTGGCGGTGGAAATGCCTGAGTCGGAAGTCGGCGGCAGCCATTACCGCGTGCTGTTCCTGTCGGCGCTGGTGCTGCTGCTGTTCACCTTCATCATGAACACCCTCGCCGAGCTGATCCGTCAGCGTCTGCGCAAGAAATATTCGTCGCTTTAAGAAAGGTAGAAGTCTGTGAAACAGAACTCCCTGAAAGGATGGTTCAAGAGCGGCGCCCCCGGCGTCTGGATCAGCGGTGGTGCGGTGTCCATCGCGGTCATCATGACCATTGGCCTGCTGGCAGTGATTGCCGTGCGCGGTCTGGGCCATTTCTGGCCGGCGGACCTGATCCACGCCAGCTACAACGTGCCGGGCATGCCCGCGCATCTGGTTGTAGGCGAAGTGGTGCAGAAGGAATCAGTGCCCCGCGAGCGTCTGAAAAGCGCTGGCCTGCCGGTGCCGGACGAAGGCCCCGAGTTCATGACCCGCGAGTTGATCAAGGTCGGCAACCGAGACCTCAACGGCACGGATTTCACCTGGATCGTCGGTGACTGGCTGACCAACCAGACCACGCCGCCGGAGCTGATGGCCATCGAGCGTCGTGAGTGGGGTAATTTCTACGGCTACCTGGTCAACGTCAAAGAGAACGGCAAGGTCATCGCCGAAGGCGAAGCGGCCTGGCCGGAACTGCAAGCTCGCGTGGCCCGGGTCAACAAACTCGCGGCTGAGCTCAAGACCCTGGAAAAATCCGACATCGGCGCAATCAACGCAGGACTTGAGCGCATTCGTCTCAAAGGTCGCAAGCTGGAGCTGGAAGGCAAGCTGGACGCTGCTGCACAAGCGGACCTGGACGCTGACCGCGCCGAGCTCGATGCCCGCTACAAAGACATCGAAGCGCGTCTGGGCGACCTGCATTCGCAGTTCAACCGCGACAGCCTGACCGCCCGCGATGCCAATGGCAAAGAACTGGAAATCGAGATCGGCAAAGTGGTGCATGCCTACCAGCCGAACGGCATGGGGACGTTCACCAAGATCGGTTTCTATTTCAGCAAGGTCTGGGAATTCCTCAGCGACGATCCTCGTGAAGCCAACACCGAAGGCGGGATCTTCCCGGCGATTTTCGGCACCGTCATGATGACCCTGATCATGGCGATGGTGGTGACGCCATTCGGTGTGCTGGCAGCGGTGTACCTGCGCGAATACGCTCGCCAGGGACCGATGACCCGCCTGATCCGCATCGCGGTGAACAACCTGGCGGGCGTACCGGCCATCGTCTACGGTGTGTTCGGCCTGGGCTTCTTCGTTTATGTGTTAGGTGGTTCGGTTGACCGGTTGTTCTTCCCCGAAGCCCTGCCGGCACCGACATTCGGTACCCCGGGCCTGCTCTGGGCGTCCCTGACCCTGGCGCTGCTGGCGGTGCCGGTGGTGATCGTCGCCACCGAAGAAGGCCTGGCGCGTATCCCCCGTACCGTGCGCGAAGGCTCCCTGGCCCTGGGCGCGACCAAGGCTGAGACACTGTGGAAAATCGTGCTGCCCATGGCGAGCCCGGCGATGATGACCGGCATGATCCTCGCGGTGGCTCGCGCCGCGGGTGAAGTGGCGCCATTGATGCTGGTAGGCGTGGTGAAACTGGCCCCGTCGCTGCCGCTGGACGGCAACTACCCGTACCTGCACTTGGACCAGAAGATCATGCACCTGGGCTTTCACATCTATGACGTAGGCTTCCAGAGCCCGAACGTCGAAGCGGCGCGACCGCTGGTATACGCCACGGCGCTGTTGCTGGTGCTGGTGATTGCCACGCTCAACCTGTCGGCGGTGTGGATCCGTAACCACCTGCGCGAGAAGTACAAAGCACTCGATAGCTGATTTCACACTGATCTTTTGTGGGAGCGAGCCTGCTCGCGATGGCATCACCTCGGTTTTAAAGCCAAACCGAGTTGCCTGAATCGCGAGCAGACTCGCTCCCAGACAACCGAACCGAATTTGTTAGCACAGGGAGCCTCCCATGCAACACGAGACACAAGCACGCGGCATCAACATGTCGGCCCTGGGCCGCGACAAGCAGAGCCTGGACCTGGCTCAGGAAACCGTCGCCATCGAAGTGCCCGGCCTGAACCTGTTCTACGGTCAGAAGCAGGCGCTGTACGACGTCAGCCTGAACATTCCGAAACAGCGCGTCACCGCGTTCATCGGCCCGTCGGGCTGCGGCAAGTCGACCTTGTTGCGCACCTTCAACCGTATGAACGATCTGGTGGACGGCTGCCGCGTCGAGGGCGAAATCAACCTCTACGGCAACGACATCTACCGCAAGGGCGAAGATGTGGCCGAGCTGCGTCGTCGTGTGGGCATGGTGTTCCAGAAGCCTAACCCGTTCCCCAAAACCATCTACGAGAACGTGGTCTACGGCCTGCGCATCCAGGGCATCAACAAAAAGCGCATTCTTGACGAAGCCGTGGAATGGGCGCTCAAGGGCGCGGCGCTGTGGGACGAGGTCAAGGATCGTCTGCACGAATCGGCACTGGGCCTGTCCGGTGGTCAACAGCAACGTCTGGTGATTGCCCGTACCATCGCCGTTGAGCCGGAAGTCTTGTTGCTCGACGAACCTTGCTCGGCCCTGGACCCGATCTCGACCCTGAAAGTCGAAGAGCTGATCTACGAGCTCAAATCCAAATTCACCATCGTCATCGTGACCCACAACATGCAACAGGCGGCGCGGGTTTCCGACTACACCGCCTTCATGTACATGGGCAAACTGGTGGAATTCGGCGACACCGACACCCTGTTTACCAACCCGGCCAAGAAGCAGACCGAAGACTACATCACCGGTCGCTACGGCTAGCCGTAGAGCCGCAAGCGTCAAGCTGCAAGCGGCAAGTAGAAGCGATCCGAGTAACGACACACATCAGCTTGCAGCTTGTAGCTTGCAGCTCACAGCTTTTGCGGAGCAAAACCATGATTTCGAAGGAAGGCCTTACTCACCACATTTCCGCACAGTTCAACGCCGAGCTGGAGGAAGTACGCAGTCACCTGCTGGCCATGGGCGGGCTGGTGGAAAAGCAGGTCAACGACGCGGTGACCGCGCTGATCGAGGCCGACTCCGGCCTGGCCCAGCAAGTGCGCGAGATCGACGACCAGATCAACCAGATGGAGCGCAACATCGACGAAGAGTGCCTGCGCATCCTGGCCCGTCGTCAACCGGCCGCTTCCGACCTTCGCCTGATCATCAGCATCTCCAAGTCGGTGATCGATCTGGAACGAATCGGCGACGAAAGCACCAAGATCGCCCGTCGCGCCATTCAGCTGTGCGAAGAAGGCGAGGCGCCGCGCGGTTACGTCGAAGTTCGTCACATTGGCGACCAGGTGCGCAACATGGTGCGCGACGCACTGGATGCCTTCGCCCGTTTCGACGCCGACCTGGCACTGTCGGTGGCCCAGTACGACAAGATCATCGACCGCGAATACAAGACCGCGCTGCGTGAGCTGGCGACCTACATGATGGAAGACCCGCGCTCTATCTCCCGGGTGCTGAGCATCATCTGGGTGCTGCGTTCTTTGGAGCGTATCGGCGATCATGCGCGCAACATCTCGGAACTTGTGATCTACCTGGTGCGCGGCACCGACGTGCGGCACTTGGGGCTCAAGCGCATGAAGGCCGAAGTGGAGGGCACCTCGTCCGAAACCGCTAATGTTCCGGGCGAAACTGACGATAAGTAAGATTGCCCAAGAAAAGCGCCCGGCCTTCTGGTCGGGCTTTTTTTTGCGGCTTTTTTAATCGATAGCAGCACCCCGCGAACGAAGAGTCCCGGCGTGACTGAAGGTTTTTTGGCAATATGCCATCAGTAAAAGCGGTATGCTTGCCGGGATTTTTTAGAGGTGTATCTGGATGAGTAAGGTCAGTGTGTTGGTCGTGGACGACGCTTCGTTCATTCGTGACCTGGTGAAGAAGTGCCTGCGCAACTACTTCCCGGGCATCCGCATCGAAGATGCGGTGAACGGTAAGAAAGCCCAATCCCTGCTGGCCCGTGAGGCGTTCGACCTGGTGCTGTGCGATTGGGAAATGCCGGAAATGTCGGGCCTGGAGCTGCTGACCTGGTGCCGCCAGCAGGACAATCTCAAGGGCATGCCGTTTGTGATGGTCACCAGCCGCGGCGACAAGGAAAACGTGGTCCAGGCGATCCAGGCCGGCGTTTCCGGCTACGTCAGCAAGCCGTTCACCAACGAGCAACTGCTGACCAAGGTCAAGCAGGCCCTGCACAAGGTTGGCAAGCTCGACACCCTGATGAACAGCGCTCCGACCAAGATGAACTCGGCGTTCGGCAATGATTCGCTCAGCGCGCTTACCGGCGGCAAGGCGGCTCCGGTTGCGGCGGCGGCTCCGGCGGTCAATCCGTTTGCCAAGCCTGCTGTCGTTGCAGCTGCCGCGCCTGCCGCTGTTGCTGCTCCAGCCCGCGGCATGCTCAATAGCCCGCCGGTCAAAGCGCCTTCAGCCTCCACCGCCCCGGCTGGCGCCAACCGTGGTCAGGGCCAGTTGCGCCTCTCCAGCGGCACCCAGCAATGCGTGATCAAGGCCCTGAGCCTCAAGGAAGCGCTGCTGCTGGTCAAACGCACCGACACCCTGCCACAGGTGCTGGAAAGCGCCGTGCTGGACATGGAGCAGGGCGACAACGCCGAAACCGCTCGCCTCAACGGTTACTTGCACGCCATCGTTGCTCACGAGCAGACCCCCGACAGCGAATGGCTGCAACTGACCTTCCGTTTTGTCGATAAAGACCCACAGAAGCTCGACTACATCTCCCGCCTGATTGCCCGCGGTACAGCGCAGAAGCACTTCGTACCTGGCGCCTGATTCGGCGGCGTCCTTCAGTCAGTCATCGCGAGCAGGCTCGCTCCCACAGTGATCTCTGTTGTTCACAAAATTTGTGTCCACAGCAGATCCAGTGTGGGAGGGAGTCTGCTCGCGATGGGGTCACCAGCGACAATAGCGCCCTATCGGCCAACCCATTTTGAAACATCCGTCGACTACGCTGGTCCATCCAGCTGCTAGGCTGCAGTGCAGGCCTTCATTTCGACAGAATTTTTGCCCATGTTTTTGCCCCTGCTGTTTGCCTGTGGTCTTGTCCTGGCCTCCACCTCGGCCGTGGCCATGACGATATACAAGTCCACCGATGCCAATGGCGTGGTGTCCTACAGCGACCGCCCCAGCAAGGGCGCGCAGGTGTTCGTGTTCCGTGATCGCATGGTCGAACGTCTCGAGCGCCAGGTGTTTCTCGATATCAAGAAACAGAAGGGCGCGGACGCGGTGTTCGTGCGCAACGACTTGTACGCGCCGGTGGAGATCGAATTGAGTTTTGCCGGGCTACGCAACGTCAGCGGGGCACCGAGCCGGCCGATCCGGCGGGTGCTGCCGGCGCGCAGCAACCTGCGTCTGGCGCTGCTCACGGCCACGCGCCCCGGAAAGCCTTTGGTGTATACCCCGCGGTTCGAATACTCCCTGGGCGACCCTGCAGGCACGGCGCAGGCCTATCGATACCCGCTGCCGTGGCGTGGCGGTCCGTTTCGGCTGAGCCAGGGGGCCAACGGTCAATACAGCCACTATGGCCCCAAAAACCGTTATGCCATGGACATCGCCATGCCCGAGGGCACGCCGATCATCGCGGCGCGCGGCGGCGTGGTGGTCAAGACGGAAAACCACCAGACCGGCCGTGGCACCGACCCGTCGGGCAACTTCGTGCGGGTGCTGCACGATGACGGGACCATGGGCGTGTACCTGCACCTGCAAAAAGGCTCGGTGAGCGTGCGGGAAGGGCAACGGGTGATGGTGGGAACGCCGCTGGCGCTGTCTGGCAATACCGGCAACAGTTCAGGTCCGCACCTGCATTTCGTGGTGCAGCGCAATACCGGGTTGGGGCTGGTGTCGATTCCCTACCAGTTCAATCAACCGGTGGGCGACTTGCCCAACTTTGCGTTGGGCAAGCAGTAAGCGGCTGGCGCCGATCTACTGTGGCGAGGGAGCTTGCTCCCGCTGGGTCGCGAAGCGGCCCCAAAAGCGACGACTGCTTCGCAGCCGAGCGGGAGCAAGCTCCCTCGCCACAGAGATTGTACATGCCTTGTAGAAAGGTGGGGCTCAACCGAGCATCAACACCTTCGCCAGAATAATCTTCGGTCCTTTCATCTTCTTGATGATGATCCGCAGGCCTTCGACTTCCAGCACTTCTTCCTCTTCCGGCACGCGCTTGAGGGTTTCATAGACCAGCCCGGCGAGGGTCTCGGCCTCGATGTGGTCCAGGTCGATGCCCAGCAGGCGCTCGACCTTGAACAACGGCGTGTCGCCGCGCACCAGCAGCTTGCCCGGCTGATAGGCCAGGATGCCGCGCTCGGCCTTGCGGTGTTCGTCCTGGATGTCGCCCACCAGCACTTCGAGCACGTCTTCCATGGTCAGGTAACCGATGATGTTGCCGTCGGCTTCTTCAACCAGGGCGAAGTGCGAGCCGCCCTTGCGGAACTGCTCCAGCAGCTGCGAGAGCGGCATGTGCCGCGACACGCGCTCCAGTGGGCGGGTGAGTTCGGCCAGGTTGAACGACTCGGGAATGTGATCCAGGGCCGCCAGTTCCAGCAGCAGATCCTTGATGTGCAGCAGGCCGACGAACTCCTGGCGATCGCTGTCGTACACCGGATAGCGGCTGAACTTGTGGCGACGGAACATCGCCAGGATCTCCTTGAGCGGCGCATTGAACTCCAGCGTCACCAGGTCTTCCCGGGAGTTGGCCCAGTCCACCACTTCCAGCTCGCCCATTTCCACAGCCGAGGCCAGCACACGCATGCCCTGGTCGCTTGGGTCCTGGCCACGGCTGGAGTGCAGGATCAGTTTCAGTTCTTCACGGCTGTAATGGTGCTCGTGATGCGGGCCGGGTTCGCCTTGGCCGGCGATACGCAGGATGGCGTTGGCGCTGGCGTTAAGCAGGTAGATCGCCGGGTACATGGCCCAGTAGAACAGGTACAGCGGCACGGCGGTCCACAGCGACAGCAGCTCGGGCTTGCGAATCGCCCAGGATTTGGGCGCCAGCTCACCGACCACGATGTGCAGGTACGAAATGATGAAGAACGCGGTGAAGAACGACACGCCCTTGATCACTTCCGGCGACTCAACGCCGACCGCGCCCAGCAGCGGCTCCAGAACGTGGGCGAACGCCGGCTCACCGACCCAGCCTAGGCCCAGGGAGGCCAGGGTGATACCCAGTTGACAGGCCGACAGGTAAGCATCGAGCTGGCTGTGAACGGTACGCAGGATATGCCCGCGCCAGCCGTTTTTCTCAGCGATGGCCTCGACCCGGGTCGAGCGCAGTTTGACCATGGCAAATTCGGCCGCAACGAAAAAGCCGTTGAGCAGAACCAGGATCAGAGCAAAAAGAATCATGCCGAATTCGGCGAAGAGTGTTGCCAGGGACAAGCCAGGGGAAGGGTCCATGATGGAGTTTTGCGGGTTCCGTATATTCGAAAGGATTGGAAATGAGTGCCTGAAAAGGCAGGCACAAGTCAGCCAATGTAGCGGCTGACTGGGCCGTTGCCTAGTGGCGAGTGCTGGCCGGTCTCAATCGGCGGCGCGGGTGAGGCGCGCGCGAACCGTCTGTGCCGGGGCAAAATGGCAGGTAAACGTACTGCCATGGCCGGGCACGCTGCTGATTTCCATGCGCCCGCGATGCCGCAGTAACACGTGCTTGACGATCGCCAGGCCCAGCCCGGTGCCGCCGGTATTGGAGTTGCGACTGGAATCGACGCGGTAGAAACGTTCGGTCAGGCGCGGCAGGTGTTTGCTGTCGATGCCGATGCCCGAATCCTGCACGCTCAGGTGTGCGCCTTGGCCGTCGCCCCACCAGCGAACGTGAATCCGGCCTTGTTCCGGCGTGTACTTGACGGCATTGAACACCAGATTGGAGAAGGCACTGCGCAATTCGGCCTCGCTGCCCTTGAGCTGCACGTTAGGGTCGGCTTCAAGGGTGATGGTCTGCTGCTTGGGCCCGGAGAGTTCCTGGGCATCCTCAACAATGATTTGCAGCAAGTCGTCGACAGGCACCGGCTGGTTGTCCGAGGGGTAATCGGTGGCTTCAAGTTTGGCCAGCAGCAGCAGGTCATTGAGCAGGGTCTGCATACGCCCGCTTTGCTGGTGCATCTGCTGCAACGCGCGGCTCCAGCGTGGGTTCACTTCCTCGACATTGTCCAGCAGGGTTTCCAGATACCCGCAGATCACGGTCAACGGCGTGCGCAACTCATGGGAGACGTTGGCGACGAAGTCTTTGCGCATCTGTTCCAACTGATGGATGCGCGTCACGTCACGTACCAGCATCAAGTGCTCGTTGTTGCCGTAGCGCGTGAGGTACAGCTGAATGCGCACCCGGTCATTGGTGGGCGAAGGAATCTCCAGCGGCTCGGCGTAGTTTTCCTGTTCGAAGTATTCCTTGAAGCGAGGGTGGCGCACCAGGTTGGTCACTGGCTGGCCGCTGTCTTGAGGGGTCTTGAGGCCCAGCAGGGTTTCGGCGGCGCGGTTCCACCATTCCAGGTTGCCATCGCTGTCGAGCATGATCACCGCGTCCTTGAGCGCCGCAGTGGACTCCTGGACCCGGTCGATCACCGCTTGCAGGCGGCCACGCACGCGCTGGTCGCGCCGTTGCAGGTGATAGATGCTGTCGAATACCTCACCCCACAGGCCATAGCCGTCAGGCGGGGCCTCGTCGGGTTTATGCAGGCGCAACCACTCATGCATGCGCAGCAATTGCTTGAGCGTCCAGGCCAGGTACAGCGCCAGGCCCGCCGCCAGACTCCAGCCGTAGAAGCCGGTGATCAGGCCCACGACCAGACAGCCGGTCACTAGCAACAACATGTGGCGAATCAGGGTGCCATGCCAGTTTTGATTCAATTGAACGCGCGTCCTTGTCAGCTTGTCGGGCGGTAAGGGCTCGGGTCAGGCCTTGGTCGAAAAACGGTAACCGGTGCCGCGCACAGTTTGTACCAGATTCTCATAGGCATCGCCGAGGGCTTTGCGCAGGCGACGAATGTGCACGTCCACGGTGCGCTCCTCGACATAAACATTACCGCCCCAGACCTGGTCCAGCAGTTGCCCACGGGTATAGGCGCGCTCCTGGTGAGTCATGAAAAATTGCAGCAGACGGTATTCGGTCGGGCCCATCTCGGCGGGTTTGCCGTCGATGGTCACGCGGTGGCTGATGGGGTCCAGCAGCAGGCCGCCGACTTCAATCGGTGCCTCGCCATCGGTCGGACCGGCGCGCCGCAACACGGCCTTCAGGCGTGCCACCAGCTCCCGAGGGGAAAACGGCTTGGTGATGTAGTCGTCGGCGCCAACTTCCAGGCCCTGGATCTTGTTGTCTTCTTCGCCCTTGGCGGTGAGCATGATGATCGGGATATCACCGGTCAGCTCATCGCGCTTGAGGCGTCGCGCTAGTTCAATGCCAGACGTACCGGGAAGCATCCAGTCCAGCAGAATCAAGTCGGGCTTGCGGTCGACGATGATGGCGTGGGCCTGTTGGGAGTTTTCTGCTTCCATGCAGTCATAGCCGGCCATCTCCAACGCAACGGCGATCATCTCGCGGATGGGCGCTTCGTCGTCGACGATCAGAATGCTCCTGCCAACCATGGGGTAATCCTCTTGTCATTTAACTGTCTTGCGCCGCATTAGATAACGGAATTATTGCAGTCGTGTGACACTTGTTTCGGCACCCGGCAGTGTAGAGGATCCTGGACTAAGCTTTTGAGTCCGATTCCTGACAACTGCAAAAGAAGGTTTCCATGACTTACCTTACCCAATCCATCAAGGCCCTGGGCCTGGCGGTTGCCTTGGTGCTGCCGGCGCTGGCGTACGCGGCTGACGAACCGGCGATGATCAAAGATGGCATGCTGACCGACCACAAGGGCATGACGTTGTATACCTTTGAAAAAGACCAAGGCGGCAAGTCAGCGTGCGTCGCCAAATGTGCCGAGAACTGGCCACCGCTCAAGGCTGAAAGCGCTGCCATGCCCATGGGTAAATGGACCGTGATTACGCGCGACGACGGGTCGTCGCAGTGGGCCTACGACGGCAAGCCGCTGTACACCTTCGTGAAGGACGAGAAAGAAGGAGACAAGACCGGTGACGGCGTAATGGGCGGTGCCTGGAAGGTTGCCAAGCCCAAGTAGCTGATCGGTGCTAAAACGCTTTTGTGGCCGGGGAGCAAGCTCCCCGCCACAAAGATTTTCATGACCGTGGGTTCAGCGCTGGGTCAGCGGTCTCACCGCAACGCGTAATCCAGCACAATCCCCACGAAAATCGCCAAACCGGCCCAATGGTTGTGCAAAAACGCCTTGAAGCAGCGCATCCGGTCCCTGCTCCGGGTGTACCAGAACTCCCAGGCAAAACACCCGGCAGCGGCCACCAGCCCCAAGTGGAACCAGCCGCCCAACTGGAATTTCGACCCGGCCAGCAGCAGACAACCCAAGGCCAAGCCCTGCAGCGTCAGGATGATCACGCGGTCGGCATCGCCAAACAGAATGGCCGTGGACTTGACGCCGATCCGCAAGTCATCGTCCCGGTCAGTCATCGCGTAATAGGTGTCGTAGCCCACCGTCCACAGCAGGTTGGCGATGTACAGCAGCCAGGCCGCCGCCGGCAAATGCCCGGTTTCGGCAGTGAACGCCATCGGCATGCCCCAGGAGAACGCTGCCCCCAGCACCACTTGCGGATAGTAGGTGTAGCGCTTCATGAACGGGTAACTGAACGCCAGCGCCAGCCCGCCGAGGGACAGCAAGATGGTCGGTGCATTGGTGCACAGCACCAGCAGGAAGCTCACGCTCATCAGCACCGCGAAGAACACCAGTGCCTCTTTCGAACTGATCTTGCCACTCACCAGCGGGCGCTGTTCGGTGCGTTTGACGTGGCCGTCCACCTTGCGGTCGGCCCAGTCGTTGATCACACAACCACCGGCGCGCGTCAGGACCACGCCAAGCACGAAAATCACGATGTTGGCCAGGGACGGCGAACCTTCCCCGGCAATCCACAAAGCCCACAACGTCGGCCATAACAGCAGATAGATGCCGATGGGCTTGTCCAGGCGCGTCAGTTGCACGAAGTCCCACGCCCGCGGGTTCAGGCGGTTCAAGGATTTGAGCAGTTGCACGTACATCAGCAGTTCTCCGAATAGGCGCGGGCGACGGTCCACAGGCGCGGCAGGAAAATTTCCGCCACCAGCACACTCAACGTTCCGCGATCAAAACGCGAACGGCGGCCCCACAGTTCACGGGCGCGCACCTCAGCCGGCAACCATTGTTCGGGGTAATGGCAAACCTCGATGGCCCGGCGCTGGAACGCCTGGTCGCAAAACAGCAACTCGCCCAGAGAGCGACTGCCCAGTTCGTCCATCTGCAAACCGTCGCCCTGCAACGCGCTACGCGCCGCCACACTGCGGGCAAACACCCAGGCCTCGCCATGGCCGCGCAGATACACCTCGCGTACCCAGCCTTCGCTGCCCTCGGCCAGATCCAGCGCGGCACATTCGTCGGCCCGCAAGGGTTGCCAACCTTCGAACAGCGGCGTCACGCTGAAACGCTCATCCGACAGCCGCGTCAGGCGCCGGGTCAGGGACCCTTCGTCGAACAGCCAGTCGAGCACACAGGCGTCAGGGCGAGGCGACAGCAGGGGCTGGGGCAACCATTGGAGTGTAGGAAATATCGAATTTGTATGCGGCACAGAGGTCTTGAATGGCAGCAAATGAGGCCGCGAGCTTACCATGTCGGTTGGCGAATTTGATTCAGCGGGGCGGTCTTAGCGTCGATCATGCTTGCATCTATCGCGACCGATCAGTACAAAACGCCCTGAGCCGGAAGGGGCAGCTTTACATCGACCCAACCATACCGGCAAATGCCGACACCTGAGGAAGTACCTGAATGAAAAAGTGGCAATGTATTGTCTGCGGCCTGATCTACGATGAAGCCCTTGGCTGGCCGGATGACGGCATCGCGCCCGGCACTGCCTGGCAAGACGTACCCGAAGACTGGCTCTGCCCGGACTGCGGCGTGGGTAAATCGGATTTCGAAATGATCGCTATCTGATCGTTTCCTGCATGGAGAGCTACATGGAGAGCAACATGAGTGCACCTGTCGTCATCGTCGGTACGGGCCTTGCCGGTTACAACCTGGCCCGGGAGTTTCGCAAACTCGACAGCGAAACTCCGCTGCTGCTGATCAGCGCCGATGACGGTCGCTCCTACTCCAAGCCGATGCTCTCCACAGGCTTTGGCAAAAACAAAGACGCCGACGGTCTGAGCATGGCCGAGCCGGGCGCCATGGCCGAGCAACTGAACGCCGAAGTGCGCACCCACACCCGCATCAGCGGCATCGATCCGGGCCATAAACGCTTGTGGATCGGCGAAGAAACGGTGAACTACCGCGACCTGATCCTGGCCTGGGGCGCAGAAACCGTGCGCGTGCCGGTACAAGGTGATGCCTCGGACCTGATCTTCCCCATCAACGATCTGGAAGACTACGCACGCTTTCGCGCAGCGGCCGCCGGCAAGCGCCGGGTGCTCTTGCTCGGTGCCGGGCTGATTGGCTGCGAATTCGCCAACGACCTGATCCTGGGCGGTTACGAAGTGCAACTGGTCGCGCCGTGCGAGCAAGTCATGCCGACCCTGCTGCACCCTGCGGCCGCCGCTGCGGTACAGGCCGGGCTGGAAAGCCTCGGCGCGCGTTTCCACCTGGGGCCGGTGCTCAATCGCCTGCAACGGGTGGCCGACGGGCTGGAGGCGCACCTGTCCGACGGCCAGGTGATCGCCTGCGACCTGGTGGTCTCGGCCATTGGCCTGCGCCCCCGCATCGACTTGGCCGCCGCTGCCGGCCTGGTGGTCAATCGCGGCGTGGTGGTCGACCGCCACCTGAAAACCTCCCACGCCAACATCTACGCCCTGGGCGACTGCGCCGAGGTCGACGGCTTGAACCTGCTGTACGTCATGCCGCTGATGAGCTGCGCCCGCGCCCTGGCCCAAACCCTGGCCGGCAACCCGACCGCCGTGCGCTACGGTGCCATGCCAATTACCGTGAAAACCCCGGTGTGCCCACTGGTGGTTTCGCCACCACCACGGGGCAGCGAAGGCGTGTGGAGCGTCGAAGGGCAGGGCAGTGACATCAAGGCCCTGTGCCGCGACGCCAACGGCAACCTGCTGGGTTACGCCCTGACCGGCGCGGCCGTGATGGAAAAACTGGCACTGAACAAAGAGCTTCCAGCGCTGCTGGCGTAAATGCCAGTCCTTCTGTCGTAAATACCCTGCTTTCGGCGCGACAAAGGCCACCCTGACACTGGCGTCGCCTGCGGCCCCGTGCCATCCTCACTCCCGTCTGCCGCAGAGTAGAGCCTGCGGCGCCTTAGGGGCTGTTTCCATGAGTACAGCCCAGACATAACAACAAAAAAACCGTCAAAAGGGGCTTCATTCATGCGTAAACCAGAACTCGCCGCCGCCATCGCGGAAAAGGCCGACCTCACTAAAGAGCAAGCCAACCGCGTCCTCAACGCCGTTCTCGAAGAAATCACCGGCGCCCTGCACCGCAAGGACAGCGTCACCCTGGTAGGCTTCGGCACCTTCCTGCAGCGCCACCGCGGCGCGCGTACCGGCAAAAACCCACAGACCGGTGAGCCGGTGAAGATCAAGGCCAGCAACACGGTCGCCTTCAAGCCGGGCAAAATGTTGAAGGACAGCGTCAATCCATAATCGCCGCGGGTTCCCCGGTTAGGGGGCAAACGGTAGAAAAAAAGGGCATGCCGATTGAGTCGGATGCCCTTTTTTTATGGCTTTGTCCCGAACGTCGAAGGCCCCAAACCGCCAATGTGGGAGCGAGCCTGCTCGCGATGGCCGCCTGTTGGTTGGGCGAGGGGATTTATCCCCGCTCGGTGGCGCAACCCAGATTAACGCCCGTATACCTTCTGCAACTGCGCCTCTGTCAGCGCATCCTCGAACGGCACCGGCACTGATTTCACCGCGCCGTAGAGGTTGCGATAACGCCAATAACTGCCGTTGTGGGCCAGTTGATAACCGCGCTCGACCACGCGCTGACCATCGAGCACATAACGCAAGGTTTCCTGGGCGGCTGGCGGTGGGGTCGGCAGCATCAGGTCGGTGGTCAGCACGCGCATCGATTCGTCGATGCACTCGTCCAGCACCGCCGTGACTTGCGCCAGATCCAGGCTGCCATCATCAATGCAGCGGCTGCCGCAACGCCGAATCGGCTGGCTGGTGACTTCGATGCGCATGCGGTACAGCGCCGAACCGGCAATATCCTGGACCTGCACCTGATTGATCAGCACGAAACTGCCGCGATCGGGGGTGAGCATCAGTTTAGGTTCGACCAGCAAGCGCGCAGTCACGGGCCCCGTTCCCTGCTTGAGGCCGGCCGCCAGCGAAGCCTGCTGGAAACGCTGTTGCAGACGTTCCTGCAACGGCACGCCCGCCAACAGGTCGGCCAGCGGGCGCGACTCCTTGGCGGCAGCGTTTTCCGCGTCCCGCTGCAAGCTGCCGCTGCCCATCTGGGTATTGATCAGGCTGGCGACCAGCAAACCGGCAAGCCCGGCAGTGTTGCCGGAACTGGCGATCAGATTATGGCTCGACGACGCGGCCTGCTGCGCGGCCTTGGCGTCGACCACAGTGCTGGCCCCCACGAACGCCGGCGGCAGTTGTACATCCACCCTGACCCCATGGGCCTGGACGTAAGTCACCGCCTCTTGCGACTTGAAACCGGCCGGCGGCGCAGGCTTCTGCGCGCAACCGGCCAGCACCAGCAGGGCCAGCGTGCCGGCCGTTATCAGCGCGGGTTTCATTGTTCGAACGGGGTGATCATTTGCTGGCGGCTGGTATCCATCGCCTGGTAGAAGGCGTTGGTCAGATTGGCGTAGTTGGGCTCGTCCCACTCACCCTGAGCGGCCTGCACGACGGCAAAAGGTTTGAACCACAGCAGCTTGTTGTCGGCCAGATCAACCACCATGCCTTGCCCGCCCACCTGGGCCATCGGCACGCTGGTCGGCACGACGCTGTAATAGCTGCGAGTGGCGCCGGTAGCCAGAATGTTGACCAACAACAGGCGATCCACCCCGTAAGTCGCCTTGAGCGGCGTCAGGTCGCGGACCGTGTAGCCTTCGCGGAAACTGACTTCCTTATAGACCTTCAGATCCACCGGCTCGTCGATTCGTTTGGCCTTGTAACCCTTGGCCTGCAACTTGGCGACAATGGCGTCCGGCAGCGTGTTGAGGTCCTTGACTTGCCATTTCTCGACACTGTCGCTGAGTGTGCTGTTAACGCCCTTGTTGATGGCCAAATCCAGAAGGCCCTGATTGCCGGTAAGCGCCAGCACAGGCTCCGGCACCACGGTAATCGCCACACCGATAGTCGGCTCCTTGGCATCCCAGAATTGATGATCCAGCGGTACTGGTGGTTGAACGTGGGCGCAGCCGGTGAGCGTGAGGCAGGCGAGTAACGTCAGTGCAGCGAGGGTGCGGAAGGTGTGAAAAGACATGCATCAAGTCCTTATGATTTAAAAACGATGCTGCCTGTGTCGGCAGCATCGGGCGGAACAATAGTGGCAGATTGATATATTTTTTTCAGCTGGGTTACAGAGCGCTTGGCAGCGGGCCAGCACTCTTAACTGGGAAGCGGAAGGTCTCAAGGCGCGTTGAGGTGATTGGATCTATAGCGTGCGTACGGGTTTGTGCGGTTCATTGCGGACTGGCAGCTATAGGCCAGAAGCTGCGTCTTAGTGAAGGTGACTAATTCCTCGTCACGAGCAGAGCAGTAACCGGCCAAAAACAGGCCATGGACACGCTGCTAGTAACTTCGTAATCTCCTTGCAGGCCATGTCGCTTTTTCTACCCGCCCATGTCGCGGTTCCTCCGCGTTTTGCAAGCTTGTGAAGGAGTTATCCATGGACAGGGAACGTTATTAGACACAAGTGGCGGAAAAATATTACCCCGCTTGTGTCGTCTACTTATGGTTAGCTACATCTTGAGATTTGTGCGATGCCAGAAGAATGGTTCCAATTCCAGGAGCGGATAAAAGATCACTTTGTGTCTCTGGGCGCAGAGGCTCGAACAAACGTTCGCATACACGGTGTCAGGACATGTCACGATATCGATGTCTATGTGCAAACCAGATATCTTGGGGAAGATTTGGTATGGCTGATCGAGGCGAAATTCTGGAAAACAAAAGTTAAAAAGAATCAGGTGCTCGCGCTCAGGGCAATCGTTGAGGATGTAGGCGCTGATCGGGGCTTCATTATTTCTATGGCGGGTTTTCAGAAAGGCGCTATTGAGGCCGCGAGCAAAACCAATATAAAACTTAAAACATTCGATGAGCTAGTCTCTGATACAAGAGAATTTGCAGAGAGCGAGATTCTAAAGGTTTATAGAGAAAGAGTAAATTTGCTTGAGGACAGATACTGGTCGCATTCCAAGCGCACGAGAATTGAGTACGGCCTTCGACATGACATCATTGACAATGTTTTTACTTTTACTGGTCAAGAACTTCTTAGAACCGCTAGAAGCGCGATAATGGCGGCAGAAGATAGAAGTTATCCTATTGATCTACAGATGGTGCTGACGGAGCGCAAAGGTGAAGCCGTCGCGGACAGCTTCCAGCAGCTATGCAACTGGCTTAATTTGAACCTGAATCACTTGGATGAGCGTCTTCTCAATGCAGAATGGAGCATGTACGAGAATGGGGAATATCAACCAGACACTGGAAGAACTAGAGCGCGAGAGTTTTACGTTACTGAACTCATGGCAAAGGCAATGATGGGCAAGCTTGAGGAGGAGTAGCGGCTAACATCTGATTCAAACCGTTCGCTTCACTCACTGGGACGGGCTAACTCCCCCCCCCCCCCCCCCCTTAACCAAAGGTTAGAGGTTACTCATGGAAGTCAGTAACGTGATTGAAATAGATTTCAACCAGAAACTTGAAATAAAGATTAACAATCAAAGGCCGGTTGTGTTAACTGATCTGACGATGTCTTTGCTTGGCATAAATCAGCAATATCAGCGATTTATCGAATCCGAAACTAACCAAGATTACAATGCAAGCACAGAGCTATACATTAAAGAGGTTCGCACGGGCTCCATAATTGTCGAGCTTGTAGCGCTTGCAATGCCTATTGTTCCATTAGTCTGGGGTGAAGGCTCACTATCAGAGTGGACAACCCAAGCTAAAGCAGTCATAGATTGGTTTCTTGGCAAAATTGACAACCCGCCAAAAGAAGTCTCCAAACAAGACCTAAAGCAGTGGAACAACATCCTAGAACCAGTAGCGAAAGACAATGGTTCCCAGCTAAATTTCACTGTATCAAATGGCGGCACAGTGATTAATCAGTTTTTCATAAATTCTCAAGAAGCCAATGCCGCCCAGAACACTATCCAGCGCCAACTTGAACGCCTCGTTGAGCCCGAGGATCACATTCAAAGAAATAAAGTAATGTATTGGTATCAAACAAAATTTGATAGCGAGTCACACACAGGCGACAAAGCAACTATTGAGGACATATCTAAGAGGCCGTTGAAAGTAATATTCGAAAATAATGCGGTGAAAGAAGCCATGCTTGCGGGTGACGAGCGATTCTCTAAACCATGGCACAAGCTAGCATATGTAGTCGATGTTGAAGTTCAAACAATAAACGGCGTAGCAAAAATGTATACGATTCTTCGCTACCATGAAGAACATACATTCGATCCAGAGTAACGCAACCTCTAACAACTGGTTCAAACCGTTCGCTTCGTTCACTGGGCGTACGAAAGTCCGCCCCTTAACCAAACGTTAGTGTCTACTTTGGATCATAGCGACGTGACGGGAGTGGCTGGTTGTGGCCGACAGCAGGCGAGGGTCAATAGTCAGTATTTGGGCCGTTTGCTTGATGTCGGTAGGTGATGCATCGAAACGAAAGCGCAGCCTTGAGTTACTGCGGAATGCGCATGGAGTATCAGAGATAAGCTAGGTGGAAGCGCGCAGCCCAGTGATGAAATGAAACAGGCTCGCTAGGAAGGCTGCGGTTGGATGCAAATACATCAAACCCGACGCAATACGTCGGGTTTGATATCGGATGGTTTGCTATCGCGGATCAACGTTATCCAGCACCCGGTTCGCCAGCAACGAACTCAATTCAATCAGTTGCTGAATGCCAAGGGCAAAGTGGCGGCGCGAGCCTTCCAACTCGAAGGCCAGGTCGCTGACCATCGCATCCGCCGAAGCCAGGGTTTCGCTGAGGTTGGCCAACAGGGATTCGTTGTCGATGTCTTTTACGACGGTGAATAGCTGGCCCGGTTTAGAGGCGTCTTCGGGCTTCGTCTGTTTTGGCAACAGATAGAAATCCAGGGCGCGTTTTGCGGCTTCGTCGTGCTTTTTGGTTTTGGATCTGGTGCGCGGAGGAGCTTGGTCCGCCTCTGGCGGATTCGGTGAATGTTTGAACATTTGTATATTTCCTTTAGTAGGCCGCCACCATCTCGCTACTAAACGAATGGAGGCAGCTGTGCGCAAGTTAGTAGACCGGTGAAATACACAAAGCCCGGCGCGCCCGAGGGCGCCATGCGCACAGCCACCATCGAGTGCAGGCAATGCCTGACTGATGAGACTCATGCAGCCATGTGTATTACTGGGCTACTAAACCCGACCACTGATGGGCAGTGGCAGGGAAAACGATAGAGCCCGGAGACAAGGCGCACAAGCGGGCGGATTCTGGCGTAGTTGTAGGCAAAGGCGCAAGGATGCGTAGCTTGGCGCAAGCGCGACAATCGGGCCGTAGGCGCGGTCTGAAGGATGCCTGCAATTTGTGGGAGAGGACTTACCAAAACGTCGCCTCAACACTGGGCGCTGCACCGGTCATCCCGTTTGCGCATCAAATCCAGCTTGAACTCCCCCGTTTCTCATGGGCATGCAGCGCATAAAATTGGTGAATTTTAATTGGAGGACAGCCGTTTACCTTCAACCCAAGCTCGAGACGCCCGCATGGAGCGCCAACTCAAGGCGCCGCGCAATTTGCCCAGGCGTTGCTGGGCGGCGTTGCGCTTGGCGCTGACGTTTGATCCGGGACAGCGCCGCATTACTGCGGCGCAGTTGCGTGACGCCTGGGGTGCTGAGTCGTCCTGGTGGTGAGTCGGTTGCGAGCAATGTCATGAGCGTGCCGGCAATGCATCTTGTGGCCGGCAAGCCATGTGCATTCCCTTAGTTTCGGCTCTGCTGGAAGCTCCACTCCTCAGCCCGAACCAGTTGGCAGAACGGCCCTTCAAGAGTCGCATTGTGATGAGCAACGATGTCCTTGGCTTTCATTACTGGCGTGTCTGAACAGGTATGGCCTTCGGCGACAAGTACCGCGTCGAAGCCAAGATCACGAGCAGCACGACAGGTGCTATCGACGCAGTATTGGGTTTTCATGCCAGTGATCACCACGCCGGTAGCCCCGAGAGACCGCAAATTCTCCGCCAGGTCGGTCATTTCGAAGGCGTTGGGCCGCCGTTTTTCGAATACCACCTCTTCACCCAGAAGCTTCAGTTCCTGCGCAATCATCGTCAACGGGCTGCCTGGTTCGATTGGAGATCCATCGGGCCCAATGTGGCGCGCGAGAAAAATCGGGGCGCCAGCGCTGCGTGCCTTGTCCATCAGGGTATTCACTGTTCCCAACAACTCTTCGCAGCGCCATGGTTTTTCCGGGCCGTGAACAAGCCCGACTTGGATATCGAGTATCAATAGGGCGTACATGAGTGCATCTCCTTGCGTTTGAGCCAGCGACACAAGGGCGAAAAAAAGGCCCTGTCCATCGCTGGCGGGCCTTTGAAGTTCGTCTGCTATTGGCTCACGACACCTCGCACGCTCCGCTTTCAGCGGTCGTGGTGGTGGTAGTCGAGGTGAGGCAATAATGGGTCATAGCTCGACACTAGCACACAAAACCCCAAAAAAAGGCGCTTCCCCACTCAAGGAGAAGCGCCATCTTTTTAAGTGAACAGCATTCCGCCGGCTGGCGGGGTTGCTTATCAGGCCGTTGCAGGCCGCAGCGAGTAGGTCTTGAGCTGGTCAGCGAAGTCGCGCAGGGACTGGATGCCGCTGGCCTCGGCTTCGTGGATCCATTCCTTGATGGCCGCGAGCATGTCGTGGCCGTTGCTGCTGGTCTTGGCCCAGATCTGCTGCAAGGCCAGGCGTTTTTCGTAGATCACCTTCAACGCCTGACTGTGTTCCAGCATGCTCTGGATGCGCGCGTGGTGACGCTCATCCAGCAGGCTGGTTTCCCGCGATAACAGGCGTTTGGCCCGGTGGAATTGGTGGCGGACCGAGTGATCGACCTTTTCCAGTTCCTGCTTGACCAGCGGCGCGATGACCAGCCTGCGGTACTGGGCCATGATCTGGAAACGGTTGTTGAGGATCGCCATGGCGGTGTCCATGTCCAGATGCCCCTTGCCCTCGACACGGTGGGCGATCGGCGCGACTCGCTGGACCTTGGCCAGGCGCAGGAAACTGAATACCTGGATCCAGGCCCAGCCCAGGTCGAACTCCCATTTGCGTACCGACAGCTTGGCCGAATTGGGGTAGGTATGGTGATTGTTGTGCAGTTCTTCGCCACCGATCAGGATGCCCCAGGGCACCAGGTTGGTCGCCGCGTCGCGGCATTCGAAGTTGCGGTAGCCCACGGCATGACCCAGGCCATTGACCACGCCCGCGGCCCAGACTGGAATCCACATCATCTGGATGGCCCAGATGGTGATGCCGATAGTGCCAAACAGCAGCAGGTCGATGACGCCCATGATCGCCACGCCCATGAGTGGGAAGCGGCTGTAGAGGTTGCGCTCGATCCAGTCATCAGGGCAGTTCTTGCCGTAGATGCGCAGGGTTTCGGGGTTTTCCGCTTCGGCGCGATAGAGTTCGGCGCCTTTGCGCAGCACGGTGGACAGGCCTTTGATCACTGGGCTGTGGGGATCATCGACGGTTTCGCATTTGGCGTGGTGCTTGCGGTGGATGGCGGTCCACTCGCGGGTGTTCTGCGCCGTGGTCAACCACAGCCAGAAGCGGAAGAAATGTTTGAGGCCGGCGTTGAGCTCCAGGGAGCGATGAGCCGAATAACGGTGCAGGTAGACCGTGACGCCAATGATCGTGACATGGGTCATCAGCAGGGTGACTGCCACCAGTGACCAGGGCGACAAGCCAAGAAAACCTTCGTACCACATAGGCTATAGGGCCCTCGATAAAGATAGAAACAGCCGTTGCATTATCACCTGCCGCACAGATAAAACCAGTCGGCCTTTCAGATAACAGTGGCAGGATGTTTCTTACTCTATAATTCCCACCTCTTTGTGGGGACATGGATCGCCGAATGACCGTCTATCACCGCAGCGCCATGCGTGGAGCGCTGCTTTATCTCGTGCTGTCGGTCGTCTGGCTGCAGCTGGTTGGTTATTTATTGAGCAGCTTTTTCGATCAATCTGCCGATCAGCTTCGCTGGCAGTTGATCAACGGATATGCCTGGGTCCTGGTCAGCGCCGGATTGGTTTTCCTGGCGGGTGTGCGGATATCCCGGCTTTTCGGAACAGGCGAACACCGTGCCGACGGCGAACGTTTGCGCCAGGCCGCCGCCGTCTTCGATTGCACGCGCGAAGGGGTGTTGGTGACGGACCCGAACGGCCTGATCGTGCACGTCAATCGGGCCTTCATGACGATTACAGGGTATGCCCGGGATGAGGTGTTGGGCCGGCGGCCCAACCTGTTCAAGTCTGGCCGTCACGGGGCGGATTTCTACCAGGAGATGTTTGCGTCCCTGGGCAGCCGTGGCGAGTGGAGCGGCGAGATCTGGAACCGACGTAAAAGCGGTGAGATCTACCCGCAATGGCAAACGATCCGCGTCGTTCGCGACGATAACGGTCAGGTGAGCCATTACGTCGCGGTGTTTTCGGACATCAGCGCGATCAAGGATTCGGAGCACGAACTGGCGTACCTGGCCCACCACGATCCGCTGACCGGTCTGCCCAATCGCCTGCTGTTTTCCGATCGCGCCGAGCAGGCGCTGGCGTCGTCGCAGTTGCACAAACGCGGCTGCGCCTTGTTGCTGGTGGACCTGGACCATTTCAAGAACATCAACGACAGCCTGGGGCATCACGTTGGCGATCAATTGCTCAAAAGCGTGGCGGAGCGATTCCGGGGGTTGTTTGCGCCCGGCGTGACCTTGGCCCGGCTGGGGGGCGACGAGTTTGCGGTGCTGGTGGAAAATTGCTCGCAGCCGGCGCAGGCGGCGGTGCTGGCCCAGCGCATTATCGATGCCCTGAAAGAACCGTTGCGCCTCGAAAACCAGCTCTTGTTCATCAATGCCAGCGTGGGCATCAGCCTGTTTCCCGGGGATGCCCTCAGCGCGGGGCAACTGCTGCGCAATGCCGACTCCGCCTTGTTCAAGGCTAAGAGTGCCGGGCGCGATGGCTACGCCCTGTATACCGAAGAACTCACCGCTCATGCCCAGCAACGGGTCGAGATCGCCTTCGAACTGCGACGCGCGCTCCAGCAGCAGGAGCTGCGGGTTCATTACCAGCCGGTACACGATCTGGCGACCAGCCGCCTGATCGGTGTCGAGGCTTTGGTGCGCTGGGAACATCCCGAGCGCGGTCTGGTTTCGCCGGCCGAGTTCATTCCCATCGCCGAGCGCACCGGGCTGATCGCCCAAATCGATGCCTGGGTCATGGAGCAGGCCTGTCGACAGATGCGTCAATGGCAGGAGGCCGGGGTGGCGTTATCGTTTGTCGCGGTCAACGTTTCCAGTCGGCTGTTCGCCCGTCGGGAGCTGTACGAACAGGTCGCGCGGGTGCTGCACGTTTCAGGCCTGGACCCGGCCTGTCTGGAATTGGAAGTGACCGAAAGCGCGGTGATGGACGATCCGGAGGTGGCCCTGGAGCAAATGCACCGTCTGCGGGAATTGGGGGTGCGACTGGCTATCGATGATTTCGGTACCGGTTATTCGTCGCTGCTGCGACTCAAACGCTTGCCCGTCCAGAAGCTCAAGATTGATCAGGGCTTTGTGGCCGGGTTGCCGTGGGATGAGGACGACGCAGCGATTGTCCGGGTAATCATCGCCCTGGCCCGCAGCATGGGTATGCAAGTGCAAGCCGAAGGCATCGAGCAGCGCGAGCAGGCAGCGTTCCTGCTGGAACATGCCTGTGGGATGGGGCAGGGCTACTGGTTCGGACGACCCGTTGCCGCGCAGCAGCTGGATTGGGATCGCGCGCCCGCAATCAATTAATTGCCTTTGCACATCGGCTGCTTGTGTTTTTGGTTATATAAAAATTCTTAAATAGTCTTTTTAAGAATATCTACGCCTATCTAGTATTGCTCCTACGCCACAAACGGTGCCGCCCACTTCCAGGCATTCAAGGAGCAATAGCATGAGCGCATCTCTACGCAGCGTTGACGGTCAGGACGAAGCAACTCTGTTGCGCGAGATCCTCAATGCCTTGCGGGACCTTCGTTTTGGCGCGGTGGAAATCACTGTGCACAACGCGCAAGTCGTCCAGATCGAGCGCAAGGAAAAATTCCGGTTGCAGCAGCCGAGCCACAAACCGGGTTGAAGACCAACACTTCACAAACATAAAAAAACCGGAATTCCAGGAGTTTTCACCATGCCGTCAATTCGCCGTTATGCCTTGGCCGTCTTGGCCAGCGCTGTTTTTGCAGGTTCCGCTTTTGCCAAGGATTACGAGTTGCTTAACGTGTCCTACGACCCGACTCGCGAGCTGTACCAGGATTACAACGCCGAATTCGCCAGTTTCTGGAAGAAAGCGCACCCGGACGATAGCGTGAAGATCCAGCAATCTCACGGTGGCTCGGGCAAGCAGGGTCGGGCGGTGATCGATGGCCTGCGGGCTGACGTGGTGACCCTGGCTCTGGCTGGCGACATCGACGAAATCGCCAAGCTGGGCAAGTCCCTGCCGGCGGATTGGCAAACACGCCTGCCGGAAGCCAGCACACCGTACACCTCGACCATCGTTTTCCTGGTGCGTAAAGGCAATCCCAAGGGCATCAAGGACTGGGGCGATCTGATCAAGGATGACGTGTCGGTCATCACCCCGAACCCGAAGACCTCCGGCGGTGCTCGCTGGAACTTCCTCGCCGCCTGGGCCTATGGCCTCAAGGCCAACGGTGGTGACGAAGCCAAGGCCAAGCAATACGTTCAAGCACTGTTCAAGCATGTGCCGATCCTCGACACCGGCGCCCGTGGCTCGACCATTACCTTCGTCAACAACGGTCAGGGCGACGTGTTGCTGGCCTGGGAAAACGAAGCTTTCCTGGCGCTGAAAGAAGACGGCGGCGCGGACAAGTTCGACATCGTCGTGCCGTCGTTGTCGATCCTCGCCGAACCGCCGGTGGCGGTAGTGGACAAGAATGCCGAGAAAAAGGGCAACCTGGAGATCGCCGAAGCCTACCTCAAACACCTGTACAGTCCGGCCGGCCAGGAAATCGCCGCAAAAAACTTCTATCGTCCACGTGACAAGGACGTGGCCGCCAAGTACTCCCGGCAGTTCCCGAAATTGGACCTGGTGACCATCGACAAGGACTTCGGTGGCTGGAAAACCGCCCAGCCGAAATTCTTCAACGATGGCGGCATTTTCGACCAGATCTATCAGGCGCAGTAAGCTGGGCAGGCCTGAATGAGCTGATTACAAGCTAAGGCCGGACACTGAATCTGTGGCGAGGGGATTTATCCCCGTTCGGGCGCGAAGCGGCCCTGAATCTGGCATGTCTTTATGCTCAGGTGAATTGAGTCGGCTGCTTTGGGGCTGCTTCGCAGCCCAACGGGGATAAATCCCCTCGCCACAGTTTTTGCGCGTTCTCAACCAAGGACCTTTATGTCGCGTCGCATATCCCCCGTCATACCCGGCTTCGGGCTGACGCTGGGCTACACCCTGGTGTACCTCAGTCTGATTGTGCTCATACCACTGGCGGCAATGTTCGTACATGCCGCCCAACTTACCTGGGAACAGTTCTGGGCGATCATCTCCGCGCCACGGGTGCTGGCGGCCTTGAAGCTCAGCTTCGGCACTGCTCTGTGCGCGGCGATCATCAACGGTGTGATCGGTACGCTGTTGGCCTGGGTGCTGGTGCGCTACACCTTCCCCGGTCGCAAGATCATCGATGCAATGATCGATCTGCCGTTCGCCTTGCCCACCGCCGTGGCGGGTATTGCACTGACGGCGTTGTATGCGCCGACCGGCCTGGTCGGCCAGTTTGCCACCGACCTGGGTTTCAAGATCGCCTACACCCCGCTGGGCATCACCCTGGCGCTGACCTTCGTGACGCTGCCGTTCGTGGTGCGCACGGTGCAGCCGGTGCTGGCCGATATCCCCCGTGAAGTCGAAGAGGCCGCCGCCTGCCTCGGTGCCAAGCCGTGGCAGGTGTTCCGCCACGTCCTTGTGCCGGCGTTGTTGCCGGCCTGGTTGACCGGCTTCGCCCTGGCTTTTGCCCGTGGCGTGGGCGAGTACGGGTCGGTGATTTTCATCGCCGGCAACATGCCGATGAAAACCGAGATCCTGCCGCTGCTGATCATGGTCAAGCTCGACCAATACGACTACACCGGCGCCACCTCCATCGGCGTGCTGATGCTGGTGGTTTCCTTCGTCCTGTTGCTGCTGATCAACCTGCTGCAGCGGCGCATCGAAACCCCATAAGGAGGCGCGAACATGTCCCAATCGTCTATTTACGCGGCCTCCACCAACGCCGCCCGCCGCGGCAGTGCAACATCGCGGCGAGTCCTGATCGGTCTTGGCTGGTTGATCTTTGCGCTATTCCTGCTGCTGCCGCTGTTCATCGTGGTCTCCCAGGGGCTGAAGCTGGGCCTGGGGGCGTTCTTCGCCGCAATCTTCGAACCCGATGCGCTGTCGGCGCTCAAGCTCACGGTGATCGCGGTGCTGATCTCGGTGCCGCTGAACCTGGTGTTCGGGGTCAGCGCCGCGTGGTGCGTGAGCAAATATTCATTCCGTGGCAAGAGCATGCTGGTGACCCTGATCGACCTGCCGTTCTCGGTGTCGCCGGTGATCGCCGGCCTGGTCTATGTGCTGATGTTCGGTGCCCAGGGCCTGTTCGGGCCGTGGCTGTCGGATCACGACATCCAGATTGTGTTTGCGCTGCCGGGCATCGTGCTGGCGACGATCTTCGTCACCGTGCCGTTCGTGGCCCGTGAGCTGATCCCGCTGATGCAGGAGCAGGGCACCCAGGAAGAAGAAGCCGCGCGCCTGTTGGGTGCCAATGGCTGGCAGATGTTCTGGCATGTCACCGTGCCGAACATCAAGTGGGGGCTGATCTATGGCGTGGTGCTGTGTACCGCCCGGGCCATGGGCGAATTCGGCGCGGTATCGGTGGTGTCCGGGCACATTCGCGGGGTCACCAACACCCTGCCGCTGCACGTCGAGATCCTCTACAACGAATACAACCACGTGGCCGCGTTCGCTGTGGCGAGCCTGTTGCTGATCCTGGCGCTCTTCATCCTGCTGCTCAAGCAGTGGAGCGAAAACCGAATCAACCGCCTGCGCGCCAGCGCCGCGGAGGAATAAGTCATGTCGATCGAAGTTCGTAACGTCAGCAAGAATTTCCACGCCTTCAAGGCCCTCGACGATATCAGCCTGGACATCCAGAGCGGCGAGTTGGTGGCCCTGCTGGGGCCGTCGGGTTGCGGCAAGACCACTTTGCTGCGGATCATCGCCGGCCTCGAAACCCCGGACCAGGGCAACATCGTGTTCCACGGCGAGGACGTTTCCGGCCACGACGTGCGTGATCGCAACGTCGGTTTCGTATTTCAGCACTATGCCCTGTTCCGCCACATGACGGTGTTCGACAACGTTGCCTTCGGCTTGCGCATGAAGCCCAAGAACCAACGCCCGAACGAAAGCCAGATCGCGACCAAGGTCCACGAGTTATTGAACATGGTGCAACTGGACTGGCTTGCCGACCGTTACCCCGAACAGCTTTCCGGCGGCCAGCGCCAGCGTATCGCCCTGGCCCGCGCCCTGGCGGTGGAGCCCAAGGTGTTGCTGCTGGACGAACCCTTCGGCGCCCTCGACGCCAAGGTACGCAAGGAACTGCGGCGCTGGCTGGCACGGTTGCACGAGGACATCAACCTGACTTCGGTGTTCGTGACTCACGACCAGGAAGAGGCCATGGAAGTCGCGGATCGGATCGTGGTGATGAACAAGGGTGTGATCGAGCAGATTGGCTCACCGGGCGATGTCTACGAAAACCCGGCCAGCGACTTTGTGTATCACTTCCTCGGCGACTCGAACCGCCTGCACTTGGGTGAGGATCGACATGTGCTGTTCCGCCCCCATGAAGTCTCGCTGTCGCGTTCGGAGCTGGAGGATCACCACGCCGCCGAAGTGCGCGACATTCGCCCGCTGGGCGCCACCACCCGGGTGACCCTGAAGGTGGAAGGCCAGAGCGATCTGATCGAAGCTGAAGTGGTGAAGGACCACGACAGTCTGGTGGGCCTGGCGAAGGGCGAGACGCTGTTCTTTAAGCCGAAGGTCTGGCAGAAAGTCTCAAACCTCTAGGATCAAAAGCATCGCGAGCAAGCTCGCTCCCACAGTAGAACTTCAGTGAACACACTATTTGTGTACCTATGAAAATCCACTGTGGGAGCGAGCTTGCTCGCGATGGCGCCCTCACTGACACCCCGAGCCGAATCCGAATAACCCCGCTTGGCCTTGCTTCGATCGGTTCTACTTCTGCACCTGGCCTTGAACCAAACCCTACCTAGACTCTGACTTGCCAGGAGGCAGTAAGAGTCCAATGACGGACCGGTGTTATCTCCTGGCGCCCTGATGCCAAGGAGATAAAGCATGAGAATGGAAGTCAGTCGGCATGGCCCGTTTGGCTGTGCCTTGCTAAGCGTTTTATTGAGCCCATCCGTCAGCGCCACCCCCTCGTTGTCACCGCAGATACCCTTCGATGTCACGGTTGCCGAGGAACATCCCACGCTGGCCAGCCTTCAGCGCGATTTCGATGACCTGTCATGGCAGACCTTCATTGCCTTGAACTGGCCGGCGCTGGACAACGGCAATCCCAATACCGGCACTCCCATCGGCAAACAGGATGGGGCCACGGTGTGGGAAAGCTGGAAAGAGAGCTACCAGATCTTCCGGGCCAAGGGTCAGGCGCCGTTGGCCTGGGACGCGCCGGCGACGATTCCCGAAGCGTGCAAGTCGCTCAAGTCCGGGCGCCTGTTGCAGCAGATGGGCAAGGTGCCCGATGTACTGGATGAGTTTATCCAGCCTTTCGAGAGCGGCCCGCTGGTGGATCAGAACGGGGCCTATACGCGCAACGAAATCGTGGTCAACCAATCGATGTTCAATTCCATTGTCGACAATGGTCTGTACAGCATCGAAGGCCAGCAGAAGTTTTTTGCCGCAAACCCGACCAACGCCGTGGCTTTCAGTTGCGGCTCGGCCAAGACACAGGACGTCGGCGCGCTGATGGTGAAAGCATCGTGGAAAGTGCTGGGCGCCAATGATCGTCCGCAGGATTTTCACACCGTCGATGCGCTGGTCTATACACCGGGAAACAGCGACCCGAGCAAAGGACCCATTGTCGGGGAGTCGTGCAAGTCCGAACCGGTGGGGTTGGTGGGACTGCACATCGTTCACAAGACCGACAGCGCCGCGCAGTGGGTCTGGTCGACCTTTGAACATGTGAAAAACGTCCCCGAACAGACCACGCCCCCGGTCCAGCGGGTGGGACCTTATCTGTTCTACAACGCTGCCAGCCAAAGCGATATCAACCAGCCGCCGCCCCGGCCATGGAACCCGGCGGTCAAGGCAACCCCCTCGCAGATCGTGCGTGAGATACCGCTGACCGAAGCCACCAAAACCCTGAACGCCACCTATCAAGCCCTGTTGCGTACGGTCAACCCACAGAGCGTCTGGGCGAACTATCAATTGATCAGTACCCAGTGGCCGTCGGCACCACAGCCCAACTGTCAGATATCAGCCGCCAACCCGCTGGGCAATCCAGCCCCGTTGTTCCTGGCCAACGCCACACTGGAAACCTACATCCAGGGCACCGTGCCCCAAGCGTCTTCCAGTTGCGTGGCGTGTCATGGCAATGCGGCAACCCATGTCACCGAATCCCCGCGCACCAGCTTCGCGGATTTCACCTATTTGCTCGAACGCGCGCAGTCCACGACTGGACAAGGAGTCAACCATGAGCAGTGATCTGGAAAATTTCGTAGGCCTTTCATCGGTCCTGACTGGCATTTCCACTGAGCGATTGGCACCGGCGATCGACCAGGTGGGTTTGCCTCCGCTGTTTCTTGAATTCATCACGCCAAGAATCACGCCTGATGTGCTCACTACATTGCTGACTCAATACGCCAACCTGGCGGGGGACAATCAATCCCCGGATCAGATCGCCCAAGCGGTGTTGATGGAAGGAGCGCTACCGGCCGACACGCCGACCGCCAAAGCCGCGCGTTCGATCATGAAGCTGTGGTTGCTGGGCGTCTGGTACCAACCGTATGACGCGGCGAGTTTCAAAAAGGATGAGCAGACGGTGGTGTCCGACCAGGCTTATATCAATGGATGGGCCTGGAAAGCCGCCCAGGCTCACCCTATGGGCTACAGCGAGATGTTCTTCGGCTACTGGAACACGACGCCGCCCAGCCTTGAGGATTACACCGGGGTAGCCGCCAACGCGCAGCAAGGAGCTTCGTCATGAGTACCGAACAAGCAGAGGTGGTCATCGTTGGTGCGGGGCTGGCCGGCAGCATCATCGCTTATCAGTTGGGCATGGCTGGCGTGGATGTGCTGGTGCTCGAATCGGGCCCGGAGATTCCGGCCAATCGTACGCAGTATCTGGAGCGCTTCTACACGGCGACCCTGAAAACCCCGGAGTCGCCCTATCCTCCGGTATCGACCCTGGACACACCGCGGGATCCGACCAAGGAAAATGCCCCACGGGCAACCATCGCCGATCTGATCCTGGGGTGGGACAAACCGGAAATCAGTTACCTGGTGCAGAAAGGCCCGTTGCCCTTCAACAGCACCTACGAACGGGTGGGCGGCGGGACGACCTGGCATTGGGTCGGGACGTGCCTGCGCATGGTGCCGAATGATTTTCGCCTGAAGAGCAAATACGGCGTCGGAGTGGACTGGCCGATCGGCTACGACGATCTGCAAAGTGCCTATTGCCGGGCCGAGGCGGAAATCGGTGTGTCGGCCAATGTCGCCGACCAGGCTTATCTGGGCATGACCTTTCCCGAGGGCTATTCATTCCCGATGCACAGCATTCCGCTGTCACTGGTTGACGGCAGTTTTGTCAGCGCCGTGACCGGGCAGACGTTCGACGGCTTGCCGCTGGTGGTCAGTCCGACCCCGGCGGGGCGCAATTCCCAGCCCTACGCCGGGCGCCGGGTGTGTGCCGGCAATACCAACTGCACGCCGATCTGCCCGATCCAGGCCAAGTACGACGCCACGGTGACCATGAACAAGGCCCGGGCCACCGGCAAGGTCCGGGTCATGTACCGGACCGTGGCCAGCAAAGTGACCGTGGGCCCGGACAAGAACATCAATGGCATCGAATTCATTCAATATCAGCTTGGCGAGGGACCGAAGACGGGAAACGGTGTGGCCATCGGGCAGCGTTACGTGATCGCGGCCCATGCCATCGAAACCCCTAAATTGTTGCTCAACTCCAAAACCCCGGACTGGCCCAAAGGTGTGGCCAACAGCAGCGGGCAGGTGGGACGCAGCCTGTCCGACCATCCGATTTACCTGGCGTGGGGGCTGATGCCGGAAGGCAAGACGGTTTTCCCATATCGTGGCCCGGTGTCCACGGCGGGCATCGAGAGCCTGCGTGACGGTGCCTTCCGCAGCCAGCGAGCGGCATGGCGCATCGAAATCGGCAATGAAGGCTGGAACTGGCCGGTTGGCGATCCTTACGTCACCGTGGCCGATTTTATCGACGGGAAGAACATAAGTCGCACCAATCCATTGCCGGCGAAAGAGACACCGGCGCCGCCCACTGAAGCGCTTTACGGCACGGCACTGATCAAAAAACTCAACGAACTGTTCATCCGCCAGTTTCGGATCGGCTTCCTGGTGGAACAGGTGGAAGACCATCCCGACCAGTCCAACAGCTACATCGTGCCCTCGACGGATAACTACAAGGACGGGCTCGGCATTCTTCGGCCGGAAATCCACTACGACCTGTCCGATTACACCAAGGAAGGGTTCAGGCAGGCGAAGATACTGGCGAGCCACATCATCAAGGACCTGCTCGGCGCCGTGGAACTGACAGCACCCATTGGCAAAGGGACCTTCAACTACAAAGGCGAAGATTACAGCTTCCAGGGCGCCGGACACCTGATGGGGACCTATCGCATGGGCGATGATCCAGCCAAGTCGGTGGTGGACAAATACCAGCGCAGTTGGGACCACAAGAACCTGTTCTTGGTGGGCGATGGCGTGTTCCCCAGCACGGGCACCTCGAACCCGAGCCTGACGATTGCGGCGCTGTCGTTCCAGGCCGGGGACACCGTGGCCAACGACCTGAAGGCGGTGACCATGCAGGTCCAATCCAACATCGCCTGGCAGGGCACTGGAGTGCAGATCAACGGGTTGATACCGCGCGTGGTTCGCTACGTCAGTGGGTTATGGTGTGCCAGCCCGCAGGGCGGCAATGTCGATGGAAAGGGCGGTTCGCGGCACATCGACTACAGCAGCTATGCCTTGCCCGGTGCCGCCGAAGGCGCCTTGATCGGTCGTGTGGGCAACGATGGAACGCCGTTCCTGGTGGGGGATCTGGCGCAGGTTCCGGGCGACCAGCAAGGGGAACTGCAACTGTGCATCAACGATGACCTGACCGGGCAACATGGGTCTGGTTTGAAAGATAACACCGGCGCGCTGACGATACGGGTCGAGTTTGGTGCGCTGTAACTTGAGCGGTAAGGCCTGACTCTTGTGGGAGCAGGCCTTGCTCCCACAGATTCAGACGGCCGAGCGTTGGTGACGCAAGGCCACGGGCCCGGCGCGTTCTTCAATGGCCCGCTTCAGTTCGCCACGAAGCCCCAGCAGGAAACCCGCCTCCACCACCACGAACAGCGGCCCGACAATCAACCCGGTGAGGTCATCGACGAACGCCGGTTTACGGCCTTCGTAATAGTGACCGACGAACTGGATCACCCAGCCCACCACGAACATCCCCAGGCCACTTCCCAGCCACACCAAGGTGCTTTGCGCGGCGAGCACCTGGCCCAGCCATAGCGCCAGGGCCAGCAGTACCGTCATCAGCACCCCCAGGCGCAACTCAAGGCGCAGATAGAACCAGGCACTGGCTACCGCTATCAGCAGCGCCGGCGACACCAGGAGCGCGCCCACCGGCCAACCCGGCCGTGACAGCAGTACGGCGACGGCGACGAAAATCAGCGGAATACCGATGAAGTGCGTGGCGATGTTGCGTGGGTCGCGGTGGTAGGCAGCGTATTGACTGAGATGATCAACGAGGCTTTTCATTGTTGTTCCTCCTGAGGTGATGCCTGCATGATGCCCGGGTTCCACGAGGCGTTCTGTCAGTTAGCCGACACTTGTCCCGGAGTTTCCATGAATACCCATCCCTGGCACTCGCACCTGTTGGCCGGTCACTGGTACAGCCACTTGCCCGCTGAGTTACAGAATAGTCTGTTGGGCATGTCGCGGGTGCGCCGCCTGGTGCCGGGGCATCGGCTGTTTCAGCGCGGTGACCCACCCTGCGGGATGTACGCCGTATTGGAGGGCGCGGTACGGATCGGCGCAGTGAACGAACAGGGCAAGGAAGCGCTGCTCAGTGTGGTGGAAGCGCCCCACTGGTTTGGTGAAATCTGCCTGTTCGATGGCCAGCCGCGCACCCATGACGCGGTGAGCGTGGGCCAGTGCACCTTGCTGCACTTGCCTCAGGCGCCGTTGATGGCGTTTCTGCAAGCACATCCGGTCTATTGGCGAGATATTGCGCGGCTGATGAGCCACAAACTGCGCCTGACCTTCATCAATCTCGAACACCTGAGCCTGATGCCCGCCCCGGTACGTGTTGCCAATCGCCTGCTGATGATCGCCGAAGGCTACGGCGAAATCGAACCGGCGCGACGGGTCTTGCAACTGCCCCAGGAGCAACTGGCGCTCATGCTCTCACTGTCGCGCCAGACCACCAACCAGATCCTCAAGGACCTTCAGGCCCAGGGCATTGTGCAGTTGGCTTATGGTGAGATTGAAATCCTGGATATCGAGCGGCTTCGGGCGTTGACCACAATCTGAAGCCGACCTGAAGCCTCCACAGGATATGTGAATAGGCTACGCTGGTGTTGTATTTGAATTAAATGCAGTGCAAATTATGTGTTTATGACAATATTGCACTGTATACAATGCGGAGACAATGATGGAAACCCTTGGCCCATTGCTCAGGAGACTGCGCAAGGAACATAACCTCTCTCAACATGCATTGGCCGCGCAATACGGCATGAGCCGTGCCACGATCTCGGGCATCGAAAACAATACGATTGCTGAAGTCGGGATCCGCAAGGTCGAAGCGATCCTCAATGGCTTCGGTTATGAGCTGACAGCTGTTGCCCGTCCACCGAAGCGTCCTACGCTCGACTCCCTGAAAAAGGACTCTTTCCATGGCTGACGAGCAAGGTCTGGACAGGTTGCAGGTCTGCGTCGGCGAAACGCCTGTTGGCATTCTGGGACGAGGCCAACAGCGCAGTAACTCCGTGTTTACTTATGCCGCAACCACGAGTGAGGAGCAGTCTGTCTCGTTGACCATGCCCGTGCGTCTTGAAAGCTACACCTGGGAATCAGGGGTCCTGCCGATCTTTGAAATGAACTTGCCGGAAGGTGCTTTGCGTGATGAGTTGGTTCGTCGCTTCAGCAAGGCGGTGCGCGGATTTGACGACTTCGCCATGCTTGCCATTGTGGGGCCTCATCAATTGGGGCGCGTTGGCATCGGTCCTTTGCGGGCAGAAGCTGTACCACCCGAAACCAGCCTGGCGGATTTGCTGGTGCACGACGGGGCTGAAGGTTTGTTCGACGATTTACTGCACACCTATGGACAGTATTCGGGGGTTTCCGGGGTACAACCCAAGGTGCTGGTACGTGACAGTGCATCGACAGTTGATCGCTTGACCCACCGGGGCGCCACGCATTTGATCAAGGCATTTCGGGCTGACGAATTTCCGGAACTGGCGGCGAATGAATTTTTTTGCATGCGAGCTGCGCTGCACGCGGGGCTTGAGGTACCGGAGTTCGAGCTGAGTGAGCGCGGCAAATTTCTAATCATCAAACGCTTTGATATGGCGGATACCGGGGAGTATCTGGGCTTTGAGGACTTCTGTGTACTCAACGGCTCTCCGTCCAGGACCAAATATGACGGTTCCTATGAAGGGGCGGCTCGACAGATCAAGGCATTTGTCTCGCCGCACTTGCTCAATCAGGCACTGGAGTCTCTGTTCAAAATCGTTGCCCTCTCGGCGGGCCTGAAAAATGGCGACGCGCATCTGAAAAATTTCGGTGTGCTGTATGGGCATTGCGGCGTTGATGCGACCATCCGGCTCGCGCCAGCCTATGACATCGTCACCACTGCGGTGTATATCCGCAACGACAACATGGCGCTGTTGCTGGGCGGCTCAAAAGCCTGGCCCAAACACAAGATGCTCATGCAATTCGGTCGATCGGCCTGCAACCTGACCGAAAAGCGTTGCAAGGAACTGATAGAGCAGGTCATTCATGGGATGGACCTTGCCATGGCCGAGATGCGCCGTTATATGGGCGCTAATCAACAGTTCAGGGCGACCGGCGAAGCAATGATCGAAGTATGGACGGCTGGGCTCGCTCGCAGCCTCAAGCCCGGCATCGACTGACCCATCGCCTTCTCGAACAGGGATTTGTGTATGCCACAGATCAAATGTGGGAGCGAGCCTGCTCGCGATAGGGCCGGCCCAGCCAACGCAAACCCCTAGCGCAACCCGTCCCGAAACTGCCCCGGGGTCATTCCGGTCCAGCGCTTGAACGCCCGGCTGAAGCTGCTGGCATCGGCAAAACCCAGGAGATAGCCGACTTCACTCAGTGAGCACTGTGGGTCGCGCAGGTGCAGCAGTGCCAGGTTTTCCCGACATTCGTTAAGCAGCGTGTCGAAGCGGCAGCCTTCATCGGCCAAATGCCGTTGCAGGCTGCGCAGGCTCAGGTGCATGGCCTGGGCGATGCGCTCGGCGCTGGGTTCGCCTTCGGGCAGTTGGGCCTCGATAGCGGCTCGCACCTTGCGCTCCCAGGTCAGCGGCTGGAGCTGGGCGAGGGTGCGCTTGAGTACCGTCTCGTTGTGTTCAGCCAGCTCCGGATTGGCGTCGTCCAGGTGGCTGTCGAAATCGACGAGGCTGAATTCCAGGCAATCTTGCTCGGCGCCGAAATACACAGGTGAACGGAACACTTTATGCCAGGGGCCGGGGTCCGTCGGTTCCGGGCGCCGCAAGTACACCGCCAGCGGCGCGTAGTCGCGGCCCAGTCGGTTGCGACACGTGCGCACGTAAATCGCGGCGAACGCATCGATGGCTTCAAAGGCCGGCGTCGCCCGGCCCTGGGGCACGTCGAGCGTGAAGCGGTATCGGTCTTCGCAGCGGCTCAGTTGCAGCATCAACGCATCGCTGACCACCGGGTGATAACGCACGATTCGCTCAAACACTTCTCGCAAACTGCCGCTGGCCACCAGGGCATAACCCAGAGCGTGGAACGTGGTGGGACTGACGAAGCGCGAAACCCGCAGGCCGATCGCCGGATCACCGCTGGCCTGCACGGCCAGTTCCCACAGGCGCGTGGTGGCCGAGAGCGGATAACGGGCATTCGGGTCGTCCATCAACTGCGGATCGAGCCCGGCCTCCAGGCACAGGGCATGGCTGTCCAGGCCCAACGCATCAAGCTGTTTGCGCAGGGCGCGGGTCCAACTGGCGAGGGAGGTGGGTTCAGTCATGGCGATTGGCGCTTGCGGTCAACAGGTTGGCGTTTACGGCTACCACCCTAGGGGGCATCGCCCGGCAGGATGAGCACATCGATAGAAGAGGATGTAAGCCATGCACGGCACTTGCGCAAGCCCCGAGCGATTGAATGCACAACAGCGATCGGCCCATATTCGCCAGGTGGTCTTGGCCCGAGGCGAAGAACTGCGCCAGCGCTACCCGATCCTGCGTCATCAGGATGCGTTGGGCGCGGGCATCCTGGCGTTCGCCCTGGCCGGGATGGTCGGTTCGGCGCTGCTCTACATCAACGGTCACCTGGCCGGTTGGGCATGCCTGCTGCTCAACGCTTTTTTCGCTTCACTGACCCACGAGCTGGAACACGACCTGATTCACAGCATGTATTTTCGCAAGCAACGCGTACCCCACAACCTGATGATGGGCCTGGTCTGGCTGGCGCGGCCCAGCACCATCAACCCGTGGATCCGCCGCCATTTGCACCTCAATCATCACAAAGTGTCCGGCAGCGAGGCCGACCTGGAAGAGCGGGCCATTACCAATGGCGAGCCCTGGGGGCTGGCGCGCTTGCTGATGGTGGGCGACAACGTGATGTCGGCCTTCATTCGCCTGCTGCGGGCCAAGACCTGGGCGCACAAGCGCAGCATCCTCAAGCGCACGCTGAAGGTGTATTTCCCGCTGGCGCTGTTGCACTGGGGCGCGTGGTACGTGTTTCTCGGTTTCCATGGGGCCAACGCTGTCGCCTATCTGCTTGGCACGTCGATTGATTGGTCGGCAACCACGCTGGTAGTGATGCACGTGATCGATATCGCAGCGGTGGTGATCATCGGCCCGAACGTGCTGCGCACCTTTTGCCTGCATTTCATCAGCTCGAACATGCATTACTACGGCGACATCGAGCCGGGCAATGTCATCCAGCAAACCCAGGTGCTCAACCCCTGGTGGCTGTGGCCATTGCAGGCGTTCTGCTTCAACTTCGGCAGTAGCCACGGGGTCCATCATTTCGTGGTCAAAGAGCCGTTCTACATCCGCCAGATGACGGTGCCGGTGGCCCACAAAGTGATGCGTGAGATGGGCGTGCGGTTCAATGATTTCGGCACGTTTGGGCGGGCGAACCGGTTTGTGCGGGAAGAGGGTGTGGTGCGGGAGGAAGGGGATGCGGTGCGGGTTTGACGCAAACAGGTTCGAGAAGTAAAAACCGAACCTTGTGGCGAGGGAGCTTGCTCCCGCTGGGTTGCGCAGCAGCCCCAAAAAAAACAGGGCCGCTTCGCGTCCAGCGGGAGCAAGCTCCCTCGCCACAGAGAATGAGTTACCAAAGAGAACGGGTCAGAACTGGTAACTCACCGTAGCCGCCACGTTGCGTTCTTCGCCCAGGTAGCAGTAGCTCAGGCTGGCGCAGGAGGCGACGTAGGTTTCGTTGGTCAGGTTGTTTGCGTTCAGGCGCACGTCCACACCTTTCAAGCCGACCTTGCCCAGGTCATACCCCACCGACGCATCGAACAGCGTATAGGACGGCACCTTCATGGTGTTTTCCGCATCGGCCCAGCTGTAGCCGACATAACGTACGCCACCGCCCAGTCGTAGGCCATCGAGCGCGCCGCTGTCGAACTTGTAGTCCGCCCACACCGAAGCCATGTGGCGTGGGGCCTGGGTCGGTGAGTTGCCTTTGTTTTCGATGATGTCGGTGGTGGTGCTCAACGTGCTGATCATCGATTTCGAATATTCGATATCGGTGAAGGTGTAGCTGCCCAGCACTTTGAACTGCTCGGTCAGTTGCAGGTGCGCTTCCAGTTCCAGGCCCTGGGAGCGAACGGCACCGACGGCGCGGTAGAAGTTTTCCTGGGGCAGTTTGGTCGCCAGGTTCTCCTGGTCGATGCGGAACAGCGAGGCGGTGTACAGGTCATCCGTACCCGGTGGCTGATACTTCAGGCCCAGTTCCCATTGCTTGCCATCGGTCGGCGACAGCGGGTTGCCGGCGCTGTCGGCGTAGGAGTTGGGGTTGAACGACTCGGAGTAGCTGACGTACGGCGCCAGGCCGTTGTCGAACAGGTACAGCGCCCCGGCGCGGCCTGTGAGCTTGCTGCGTTTGTCGTTGATCTCGGTGCCTTCCGGGCGGCCGAACTCAGCGATGCGGTTTTCATCCGAGGTTTTCACCCAGTCCTGACGCAGGCCCAGGGAGAAACGCCATTTATCCATCTCGATCAGGTCTTGCAGGTAGACACCGGTCTGTTCCAGGCGTCGCAGGTAGCTGGTGGGGCTGAAGTAGGTGATAGCCGAGTTGCCATAGACCGGGTCGAAGGCGTTGATCGGGGCCAGGCTGCCGCTGGTCCAATCCACCACGGTCTTGCGCCGCTGATAGTCGGCGCCCATCAACACGGTGTGCTTGGTCGCCCCGCTGAAAAATTCAGCCTGCAGCATGTTGTCGACGATGAACGAATGCAGTTTTTCTTCGGCACCGGTGTAGTAGCGGTTCAGCTCGTTGCTGGTCGGCGTGGTCCAGCCGTAGGCGTAGACCTGATCATTGGTGACTTGGGAGTCCAGGTAACGGAAGTTCTGCCGGGCGGTGAAGACATCGTTGAAACGGTGTTCGAACTGGTAGCCGAGCGACTGCTGATCACGTTCATAGCCATCGACGCCCGGCTCGCCTTCGAAGAAATTTTCCGAGATACGCTTGCCGTTGCGCTGATGCAAGGTGCCGTCGGCCGGCATGCCGCCGTGATAACCACCGTCGGGGTCGTGCTGCAGGTAGGCCTGAAGCGTCAGCGACGTGTCTTCGGTAAAGTCGATGCTCACCGTGGGGGCGAGGGCAAAGCGCTTTTCCTTGGTGTGGTCGAACTGCGTGTCGGACGTATCCGCCAGCCCCACCAGGCGATAGGCGATGCGTTTGTCATCATCCACCGGCCCGGTAAAGTCGAAGCCCATGCCGCGTTGGCCCTGGGTGCCGACCGTGGCCTGGATTTGGTGATAGGCCTCGTACAGCGGTTTCTTGCTGGTGAGTGCCACCAGGCCGCCGGGCGAGCTACGCCCGTAGAGCACCGAGGACGGGCCTTTGAGAATGTCGACCCGCTCAAGGAAGTACGGGTCGACTTGCATGGAACTGTAGGTGCCGCTGTCGCCCATGGACTTGAGGCCGTCGAGGTAGATGTTGTCCACCGAGCCATCGTTGAAGCCGCGCATCGCCACGTAGTCGTAGCGATGGGTCGCGCCGTAGGGGTTGGTCAATACCCCTGGGGTGTAGCGCATGGCCTGGGAGACGGTTTGCGCGCCTTGGTCGTCCATTTGCTCGCGGGTGACCACGGAGACGCTTTGCGAGGTTTCCCGCAGGGCGGTACTGGTCTTGGTGGCGACCTGGCTGTGGGTGGCGTTGTAGCCCGCCATGCTGCCCAACGCGTTACCCAGGGCAAACCCCTTGATGTCGGTGGTCGGCAGCGCCAACGTGCCGCCCGAGGCCTCGGCTTGCAGCACATAGCTGCTGCCATCCGGGCTGACGGCGGTCAGGCCTGAAGCGCTGAGCAGATGGCTCAGGGCCTGGTCCGTCGAATACTCGCCGTGCAGTCCCGGGGACTGGATACCGCTCGTCTGCTGCGGAGTGCTTGCCAGGGTGATGCCGGCCTGACGAGCGAACTGGTTCAGCACATCGCTCAGGGGGCCGGCGGCAATGTTGTAGCTCTGGCGCGCGGTGGTGACACCGTCTTGCGCCGCGACGGCGAACATCGGCAGGGCGCCCGCACTCAACACCGTGCAGAACAGTGCAGCACGGATGGCATGGCGCAACAGGCCTGTTTGCGAGGAGCAGCCAAAGGGGGTGTTGAGGTTTACGCGCTCAGTCATTGTGGGTTTCCGTTGGAGTCGCTAAGGGCAGATAAGCGTTGCTTACTGTCCTAGCCGGACTTGCGCGCAAAACCCGCCAAAAAAAATCAGACCGATTCCTGCACCGTGACCCACCAACGAGTTCGATAGCGTAATTGAACGGGGAGCGTGCGCGGCAGGACGGCCAGCAACCTGTCGGTGTCTTCCAGGCGGAAAACGCCTGACAAGCGCAGGTCCGCAATCGACGCGGCGCATTTCAGATAGCCCTGGCGGTAACGTCCTACCTCGTTGAGGAAGTCCTCCAGACGCATGTTGCGCGTCACGAGCAAACCCTCCGCCCAGGCGCCGACGTCCATATCCAGCGGCGGCGCCATGGTCGCTGTCGATGAGCTGAGCAGATAGCTTTGCCCGGCGCTCACCTGTAGCGCAGCACCATCGGCGCCACGGTGCGAAAGGATCGCGACCCTGCCACGGGTGACGCTCAGGCGTGTGCAGGCATTGTCCTGCCGCACCACGAAGCGCCCGTCCAGCCCTTCGAACAGGCCATGTCGGCTGCGCACCAGAAGCGGCCGCGCGGGATCGCGACCACAGGTGAGCATGATTTCACCTCGCGTCAGGCTGATCAGGCGATGCTCGGTCGTGTAGTCCAGGTCGGCGGCGCTGTCAGTGTTCAGTTCAAGCCGCGTACCGTCGGGCAACTGGAAACCTCGATGTTCGCCGGTGGCAGTGGCGAAATCCGCGCTCCACGGCTGCCAGCCCAGGTCCTTGCCCAGCCAGGCGGCGGAGCCTATCAGCGCCACCCCCGACAACAGTTTCAAGGCCTGGCGCCGACCGAGTCGCTGGGCGCTGTTTTCCAGGGTGTCGAGAGCGACGTGGGCGCCGGGGACCGCCCGCAGGTTCGAGGTCAACTCACTGTGCAGCGCTTGCACCCGCTGCCAGGCCAATTCGTGTTCGTGATGGGCGGCGCGCCAGACCTCGCATTGTTGGCGCAAGGCCGGATTGGCAGCATGGTTGCGCAGGCGCAGCAGCCAGTTGATCGCTTGCCTGACTACCTGTTGGGATGGGCCGCTGCGTCGATTCAACACGTTATCCACAGGCTCAGCTTTCATAGCGCAACACATAGCAGTGATACAGCGCATCGGCGACGTATCGTTCCACCGAGCGCAAGGAAATGCCCATCTGCTCGGCAATCTGCTTGTACGTCAGGCCTTCGCACTGGGCCAGCAGAAATGCCCTGCGCACTTTCGGCTTCAGGCCCTCGAGCATTCTGGCGATGGCTTCCAGCAGCTCCAGGATCAAGGCCTGGGCTTCGGTGTCGGGGGCTTGGGCGGGTGGCAGGTGGGCGATGGATTCCAGGTAAGCGCGTTCGATTTCTTCCCGGCGCCAATGATCGATCACCAGGCCTTGGGCGATGGTGCGTAGAAAGGCGCGGGGCGACTTGAGCTCCAGGCGTTCGGTGCGTTGCAGCAGGCGCACGAAGGTGTCCTGGGCCAGGTCCGCTGCGTCGGCAGCATTGCCCAAGCGGCTGCGCAGCCATGTGTGAAGCCAGCCGTGATGGTTGCTGTAGAGCGTCTGTACTGCAAACTCGGGAGATGACATGAACGCGAAGGCCTGGATGTCGCAAATGATAATAGGTCGCATTGTCATCAGGGGTCAGTGAATTTGCAACCACCGTTCGACGCACCGTGTCCTTCCGTCGCCCATTTGTTTAAAGGGCTCATATTTTTTTAACTTTTGCCGACAGCGTTATATGCGTGCACCAAAGTGGAGCAGATCACAAGTCTGCCCGCGCTGTGACATGAATGCTGCAACCGGAATGCACCCCCACTCCCTGCATAAGAAGCCTGTCGATGAATCTGAAGTTCAGCCATAAAATCCTTCTGGCCGCCTCTGGTGTGGTCGTTCTGGCTTTTGCCCTGTTCACGCTCTACAACGACTACCTGCAACGAAAAACCATTGGCAGCAGTCTCGAATCCTCCATCCAGCAGTCCGGCGACCTGACGGCCAGCAGCGTCCAGAACTGGATGAGCGGCCGGGTGCTGGTGCTGGAAAACCTGGCGCAGAATATTGCGCACCAGGGCGCGGGTGCCGATCTGCCGGGGCTGGTGGATCAGCCGGCGCTGACGTCGAATTTCCAGTTCACTTACGTGGGTCAGGCCAACGGCGTCTTCACCCAGCGCCCTGACGCAAAAATGCCCGACGGCTACGACCCGCGCCAGCGCCCCTGGTACAAACAGGCAGTCACCATCGATCAAACCATGCTGACCCCGCCCTACCTGGCTGCGGTCGGCGGCCTGGTGGTGACCATCGCCCTGCCGGTGAAGCACAACGGTGAGTTGCTCGGTGTGGTGGGAGGCGACCTGAGCCTGGAAACCCTGGTGAAAATCATCAACTCCGTGGATTTCGGCGGCATCGGCCATGGGTTTCTGGTCAGCGGCGACGGCCAGGTCATCGTCAGCCCGGACAAAGACCAGGTGATGAAGAACCTCAAGGACATCTACCCCGGTACGCCAGTGCGCATCGAGAAAGGTATCCAGGAGGTTGAGCTCAATGGGCAGGACCGCATTCTTTCGTTTACCCCCGTCGCAGGCCTGCCGAATACCCAGTGGTACATCGGTCTGTCGATCGACAAAGACAAGGCCTACGCACCGCTGAGCCATTTCCGTACCTCGGCGCTGATTGCGATGTTTGTGGCGGTGGCGGCCATTGCGTTGTTGCTGAGCCTGTTGATCCAGGTGTTGATGCGTCCATTGACCACCATGGGGCGCGCCATGCAGGACATCGCCCAAGGTGAAGGCGACCTGACCCGGCGTCTGGTGGTACAGGGCAAGGATGAGTTCGGTGAGCTGGGCAGCTCGTTCAACCAATTCGTGGAGCGGATTCACGCGTCGATCTCGGAGGTGTCTTCCGCCACTCGGCAAGTGCATGACCTGTCGCAGCGGGTGATGACTTCGTCCAATGCCTCGCTCATTGGCTCCGACGAACAGAGCGCCCGCACCAACAGCGTGGCGGCGGCCATCAACCAGTTGGGCGCCGCGACCCAGGAAATCGCCCGCAATGCCGCCGACGCCTCGCAACAGGCCAGCGGTGCCAGCGAACAAGCCGATGACGGACGCCAGGTGGTGGAAAAAACCATCCAGGCCATGACCGAGCTGTCACAGAAGATCAGCCTCTCGTGCACCCAGATCGAAACCCTGAACGCCAGTACCGACAACATCGGGCACATCCTGGACGTGATCAAGGGTATCTCTCAGCAAACCAACCTGCTGGCGCTGAACGCTGCCATTGAAGCGGCCCGTGCCGGTGAAGCCGGGCGCGGGTTTGCGGTGGTGGCCGATGAAGTGCGCAACCTGGCGCACCGCACCCAGGAGTCGGCGGAAGAAATCCACAAGATGATCACCTCGCTCCAGGTCGGTTCCCGTGAAGCGGTGACGACGATGAACGCCAGCCAGCTTTCCAGCGAAGAAAGCGTGGAAGTGGCCAACCAGGCGGGTCTGCGGCTGGTCAGCGTGACGCAGCGCATCGGTGAAATCGACGGCATGAACCAGTCGGTGGCCGCGGCCACCGAAGAACAGACCGCCGTGGTGGAAACCCTCAACATGGATGTCAGCCACATCAACCTGCTGAACCAGCAAAGCGTCGCCAACCTCAATGAAACCCTGAAGGATTGCGATGCCCTGTCGCAACAGGCCAATCGGCTGAAGCAGTTGGTGGACAGCTTCAAGATCTGATCTCAGCCGACCTCACCGCCAACCGTGCTGCCGCCATCGCGAGCAGGCTCGCTCCCACAGGGGATTGGCGGTGTGACTGGATCTTGC